>NZ_JAADJV010000002.1:0-61109 GCF_011684115.1 Rahnella aceris
TTATGCGCTCACAATAATATAAACATGCGTAACCGGAGAGAGTAAGTAAAGTGCGGGGATGCGGGAAAGGGACGCGGATCACAAATTCCGCGTCAGTCAGTTCTTAAAAAAGATTTACAGCGCGCTGAGCTGACGTGCGATGCGGATCAGTTCCTGCGATAAAGTTTCCTGCGACACAGTGTCTGTACCCGGTCTGGCGGTTGTATGGCGTTCAACTAAAGAAGTGGGCAGTAACAATGAGGACTGCGGGTGATCGCCATGCGTATGCAGATGCTCTACCAGCCGGTTAATGCTCTCGTGACCGAGCAGGCGGAAATCCTGTTTGATGGTGGTCAGCGGCGGGAAGAAAAATGCGCTGTCTTCAGTATCGTCATAGCCCATCACCGAGATTTGCTCCGGCACCCGCAGGCCAAACTCATGGACAGCGCGCAGTACGCCCAGCGCCATCTGATCATTGGCGACCAGGATCGCCGTAGGGCGTGCGGGCTGATTGAGCAACAATAATGCCTGCTGGTAACCCGAAGCCGCGCTCCAGTCGCCATGCTGAACCGCGCACGGCGTAATATCGTGCAATGCCAGCGTATTCAGCCAGCCTTCATAACGTAAGCGTGCAGATATGGATTCGAGCGGGCCGGTCAGTACGGCGATCTGCTGATGTCCGAGCGCCAGCAGATGTTCGACGCCCTGCTCTGCCCCGCAGTGAGGATCGAACAGAATTTTAAACACATCGGCCTGCGGATCGACATCCAGAAACAGCGCCGGTAAATTGCCGCAAAGCTGTGCGATCGCGTCTGCGTCCTCATTCGACAACGGCACGTTAATCAGCACGCCATCGACACGCTGTGACATCAGTTCATTCACCGCCGTACGACACGCGGCAAGGCTCAGGTTATCAATCATCGATATCACGACGTTGAAACCTAGCTGATTTGCGCGGGTTTTCATTGCCGACGCGATTTGTGAAGGGGCGTGTAGCGCCAGCTCGGTGGTCGCCAGCCCAAGGGTGTAACTTTGTTTGCCCGCCAGTTGCTGGGCGACACGGTTCGGGACGTAATTCAGCGCAGCCATTGCCTGTTCGACTTTGTTGCGCGTTCTGACCGAGACGTGTGCAGCCTGATTCAGGACGCGCGAAACGGTCTGATAAGACACACCGGCGTGGCGCGCGACATCATCGAGGGTGACAGATTTTGGCTTCATGGCTCTCTCTTCGGGGATTCTGGCGAAACACGGATAACGGGCTATTGTGGCCGGAAAGCAGGCAATAAAAAAGGGGCCGAAGCCCCTTTGACGATTATCCTCACATTCCGGTGGTCAAGCACCGGAAGCGTAAGAATTACAGTACGTCGATTGCGTTCAGTTCTTTGAATGCCAGTTCCAGGCGAGTCACCATGGAAGACTGTGCAGAACGCAGCCATACGCGCGGGTCATAGAATTTCTTGTTAGGTTTGTCCGCGCCTTCCGGGTTACCCAACTGACCTTGCAGGTAAGCTTCGTTTTTCTTGTAGAACTGCAGGATACCGTCCCAGTTAGCCCACTGAGTGTCGGTATCGATGTTCATTTTGATAACACCGTAACCTACAGATTCTTTGATTTCTGCTGCAGTAGAACCGGAACCGCCGTGGAATACGAAGTTCAGGCTGTTGTGTGGCAGGTTATGTTTCTTGCACACGTATTCCTGAGAATCACGCAGGATAGTTGGAGTCAGTTTAACGTTACCTGGTTTGTAAACACCGTGTACGTTACCGAATGACGCAGCGATAGTGAAACGCGGGCTGATGGCGTTCAGTTTTTCGTATGCATAATCAACGTCTTGCGGTTGAGTGTACAGTGCAGACGCGTCCATATGGCTGTTGTCTACGCCATCTTCTTCACCGCCGGTACAACCCAGTTCGATTTCCAGAGTCATGTCGATTTTTGCCATGCGAGCTAAATACTTGCTGCAAATTTCGATGTTTTCTTCCAGAGACTCTTCAGACAGGTCGATCATGTGAGAAGAGAACAGTGGTTTACCGGTTTTCGCGTAGTGAGCTTCACCCGCGTCCAGCAGTCCGTCGATCCATGGCAGCAGTTTTTTCGCGCAGTGGTCGGTGTGCAGGATAACTGGCACGCCGTAATGTTCTGCCATCTGATGCACATGGTGTGCGCCAGAGATTGCACCCAGGATTGCCGCGCCTTGTGGCACGTCAGTTTTCAGGCCTTTACCGGCGATAAACGCAGCGCCACCGTTAGAGAACTGAACGATAACCGGTGAACGGACTTTCGCAGCAGCTTCGAGAACGGCGTTGATAGAGTCGGTGCCTACGCAGTTAACCGCTGGCAGAGCAAATTTGTTTTCTTTAGCAATAGCGAAAACTTTCTGTACATCATCACCAGTGATAACGCCTGGTTTTACGAAATCAAAAATTTTAGACATAGTTCTTTGTCCTGTATTCGTCGGCCGTAGATGGATTGAATCGGTTTGCTATGTCGCGCGGGCTCCACTGTGCAGCCCCCCGCGCGGCAAAGAAGAACGGACAGCATTATGCTCCCCGTTCAGGGTTCATTACTTCTTAGCACGCTCTTCCAGCATCACAACCGCTGGCAGTGCTTTCCCTTCAACGAATTCCAGGAATGCGCCACCGCCAGTGGAGATATAGGAAATTTTGTCAGCGATACCGAACAAATCGATAGCTGCCAGTGTGTCGCCGCCGCCTGCGATAGAGAATGCATCGCTGTCAGCAATAGCCTGCGCCACAATTTCGGTCCCTTTACGGAAGTTAGGGAACTCGAACACGCCTACAGGACCATTCCACAGAATGGTTTTAGCGTTTTTAATGATCTCAGCCAGGCGGTATGCAGACTCATCGCCCATGTCGAGAATTTGTTCGTCATCTTTGATGTCTTTAACAGACTTCACCGTTGCAACGGCTGTTTCAGAGAACTCAGTCGCCACGCGAACATCGGTAGGAACAGGAATGTCGCAGGTTTCCAGCAATTTGCTTGCGGTGCCGACCAGGTCTGCTTCGTACAGGGATTTACCGACGTTGTTGCCTTGAGCAGCCACGAAGGTGTTCGCGATACCACCGCCAACGATCAGCTGGTCAGCGATTTTAGACAGGGAATCCAGAACGGTCAGTTTGGTAGAAACTTTAGAACCGCCAACGATAGCCACCATCGGACGTGCCGGGTTACCCAGCGCTTTACCCAGTGCTTCCAGTTCTGCAGACAGCAGCGGACCGGCACAGGCGATCGGAGCAAATTTGCCCACGCCGTGAGTAGAAGCTTGCGCGCGGTGCGCGGTACCAAATGCGTCCATCACATAGATGTCACACAGGGCAGCATATTTTTTGGACAGGGCTTCGTCGTCTTTCTTTTCGCCTTTGTTAAAGCGAACGTTTTCCAGAACCACCAGCTCACCTTCGGCAACTTCAACACCATCAAGGTAATCTTTCGCCAGACGTACTGGGGATTTCAGATGCTCTTTCAGGTAATTAACAACCGGCAGCAGAGAAAACTCTTCGTTATATTCGCCTTCAGTCGGACGACCCAGATGCGAGGTAACCATCACGCGTGCGCCTTGTTTCAGGGCAATTTCGATGGTTGGTAAAGAAGCGCGGATACGTGCATCTGACGTTACTTTGCCATCTTTAACTGGCACGTTCAGATCGGCACGGATTAGTACGCGTTTACCCGCTAAATCCAGATCGCTCATCTTAATAACAGACATGGTGAATCCTCTCGTTGATTCTCTTTAAAGTTGCTTGAAGGCCGTTTCGGTCGGGAGACCGGAACAGCCGTACTAGAAACCGCTAGCGGACATTGCCAATGTTGTATCCAACATTCGGTTGGCAAAACCCCACTCGTTATCGCACCAGACCAGTGTCTTAATCAGGTGCTGTCCACTTACCCGCGTCTGCGTTCCATCTACGATGGCGCTATGGGGATCATGGTTAAAATCTGTCGAGACTAATGGTAGTTCGGTATAGTCAACAATACCACGAAAAGCACCTGTTGCAGCCTTTTGCAGCAACTGGTTAACCTCGCCTACCGTCACAGAACCCTCGACAAATACACTCAGATCAATGGCTGTGACATTGATTGTCGGCACACGCACCGAGATCGCTTCAAAGCGATCGCAGAATTTGGGCATGATGCGTGTGATCCCTGCGGCCAGCTTGGTATCGACCGGGATAATGGACTGGCTGGCGGCGCGCGTACGGCGTAAATCCGCATGGTACGCATCGATAACCGGTTGGTCATTCATTGAGGAATGGATGGTCGTTACCGTGCCGGACTCAATGCCAAAAGCATCGTCGAGCAGTTTGATCACAGGGATAATACAGTTGGTGGTGCAGGACGCATTGGACACAATGCGGTGCTGACGTTCGAGCAACTGGTGGTTCACACCGTAAACCACCGTGGCGTCAAGATCATGAGCGCCCGGATGCGCGAACAGAATTTTTTTGGCGCCAGCCGCAAGCTGGGCTTCACCGTCTGCACGGCTGCCATAAACGCCAGTGCAATCAAGCACGACGTCAATGCTCAGTTCGCCCCACGGCAACTGGCTGGCATCAGACTGATGAAGTAAACGGATGGAGTCATCGCCGACGTAAAGGTTTTCACCTTCCTGGCGGACATCCCAGGCAAAGCGCCCGTGGCTGGAGTCGTATTTAAGCAGATGTGCCATGCCTTCAGGACTGGCGATTTCATTGATGGCAATGACGGAGATTTCCGCCCGACGCCCGGATTCGTATAACGCGCGCAATACGCTACGGCCAATGCGACCAAAGCCATTAATTGCAATACGTATTGGCATACATCTCCCTGTTACACGGTTGTTACTCAATATCAGTAACACCTATAGTAATGCAGCGTGCGTTTACGGTGAATCACCATCATCATCTGTCCGCACAATGCATGCGGCAGAAAAGTTTCAGTTTCAGGCACGATAACAACCTGGTGACGATGTTAAGCTCAAATAGCCTGACTGAAACGGTTCAGCTGAGAATAAACCAAACGATGAATAAAAGGAATAATTCGTAGAACAACCCCGCATTAATCGCGCCGATCGCTGAAAAAAACACCAGTCAATTCTGTGTATTCACAGTGATTTTACTTTTTCGTCACCTTTTCGACAGTGATTTTTCGCAAAAAATGACCGAATGAAACATTTTCAGAATGCAGGCAGTGTAACCGAGTCCGCATCAGAAGGGTTTGACCTGCGTCATTTCGTACGAAACTGAGAACCGGCGCATGAAAATGCAGGCGAAAAAAAAGCACCCGAAGGTGCTTTTAAGCGGCTCTAAGAATGCGGGATTACTTCAGTAACGCCTGTGCCTGAGCAACAACGTTATCAACAGTGAAACCGAATTCTTTGAACAACAGTTCTGCTGGCGCAGATTCGCCGAAGCTGTGCATTCCGACGATAGCACCATTCAGGCCAACGTATTTGAACCAGTAATCAGCAATACCGGCTTCAACCGCAACGCGCGCAGAAACGGCTTTCGGCAGGACAGATTCACGGTAAGCCGCGTCCTGTTTGTCGAAGGCATCCGTGGACGGCATAGAAACCACGCGCACTTTAGTGCCCGCTGCAGCCAGTTTGTCTGCCGCTTCTACCGTGATACCGACTTCAGAGCCGGTCGCGATCAGGATCACTTCCGGCGTACCGTCGCAATCTTTCAGCACGTAACCCCCGCGCGCCACGTTGGCCAGCTGTTCAGCGGTACGTGGTTGCTGGGTCAGGTTTTGACGGGAGAAGATCAGGGTAACCGGACCGTCATTACGCTCGATGGCGTATTTCCATGCCACGGCAGATTCAACCTGATCCGCAGGACGCCAGGTGCTCATGTTTGGCGTAACGCGCAGGCTGGCGATTTGCTCAACCGGCTGGTGTGTCGGGCCATCTTCGCCCAGACCGATGGAGTCATGGGTGTACACGAACACGTTGCGGATCTTCATCAGTGCGGCCATACGCACGGCATTACGCGCATATTCCACGAACATCAGGAAAGTCGCAGAGTACGGCAGGAAACCGCCGTGCAGCGCGATACCGTTGGTGATCGCGGTCATACCGAATTCACGTACGCCATAATGGATGTAGTTACCTGCCTGATCGTCGCCGATAGACTTCGAACCAGACCACATGGTCAGGTTGCTTGGTGCCAGGTCAGCAGAGCCGCCCAGGAATTCAGGCAACACTTTACCGAACGCTTCCAGCGCATTCTGGGAGGCTTTACGGCTGGCGATGTTCGCAGGATTAGCCTGCAATTGTTCGATGAATTTCTGTGCTTCGGTTTCCCAGTTTGCTGGCAGCTCGCCGTTCACACGACGTTTGAACTCTTTTGCCAGTTCAGGGTGCGCTTTAGCGTAAGCGTCAAACTTGTCGTTCCACGCAGCTTCTTTGGCTTTGCCGGCTTCTTTCGCGTCCCACTGCGCATAGATATCTTGCGGGATTTCAAACGCAGCGTATTTCCAGCCCAGTGCTTCGCGGGTAGCTGCCACTTCGGCTGCGCCCAGTGCGGCACCGTGTACATCGTGAGTACCGGCCTTGTTCGGCGAACCGAAACCGATCACAGTTTTACACATCAGCAGGGAAGGTTTGTCGGTAACTTTGTGCGCTTCTTCAATAGCCGCTTTGATAGAGTCAGGATTGTGACCATCAACACCACGTACAACATGCCAGCCGTAAGCTTCGAAACGTGCCGCAGTGTCATCGGTGAACCAGCCTTCTACGTGGCCGTCGATGGAAATGCCGTTATCATCATAAAACGCGGTCAGTTTGCCAAGTTTCATGGTACCGGCCAGAGAACACACTTCGTGAGAAATGCCTTCCATCATGCAGCCGTCGCCCAGGAATGCATAAGTCTGGTGATCGACAATGTCATGGCCTGGTTTGTTGAACTGTGCTGCCAGCGTACGTTCTGCGATAGCAAAACCGACGGCGTTCGCGATGCCCTGACCCAGCGGGCCAGTGGTGGTTTCAACGCCAGGCGTATAACCGTATTCCGGGTGGCCCGGGGTTTTCGAGTGCAACTGACGGAAGTTAGCCAGTTCGCTCATCGGCAGATCATAGCCAGTGAGGTGCAGCAGGCTATAAATCAGCATAGAGCCATGACCATTGGACAGCACGAAGCGGTCACGGTCAGCCCAGTGCGGGTTAGTCGGGTTGTGATTCAGGTAATCGCGCCACAGCACTTCGGCAATGTCTGCCATGCCCATAGGGGCGCCAGGGTGGCCGGAATTCGCTTTCTGCACGGCATCCATACTAAGTGCGCGAATAGCGTTCGCAAGCTCTTTACGAGAGGACATGTTCTACTCCAGGTCGGATTAAAAAAGCAGTCAAGAAAGTCATTTTCTCAGACTCGGCATTAAAACGGCAATCTCTAATCACTCTCGTGATTAAGTTCACAAAATCCGCTTTTAAATCAGGGCGTTTTTTCGGACTTACACTATAGATCGTGCACTGCGAAAAACCTACCTTAACGCTATCCTTACAACCAGAGCCTTTTTCAGGCTACAGTTTCTGTTTTGTTAACTTTTTCTGGGAACACAAATTGATGAAATTTCACCCTCTTCTGTTAAGCCTTTTTACCGCGTCACTGGTCAGCGGTTGTGCGACCGTCAATACCGACACTTTAATGCAGTCCGGCGCGCAGGCTTATCAGGCGTATACCCTGAGCGATGCCGACGTCAAAACGCTGAGCGTGCAGTCTTGTGAAGAAATGGATAAAAAGGCGCAGATAGCACCCGACAGCAGCGAATACGCACAGCGCCTGAAAAAAATCTCCGCAGCACTGGGCGATAATATTAACGGCACGCCCGCCAACTATAAGGTTTACCTGACCAAAGACGTCAATGCCTGGGCAATGGCCAACGGCTGTATTCGCGTTTACAGCGGCCTGATGGACATAATGAACGACAATGAAGTGGAAGGCGTGCTCGGCCATGAAATGGGCCACGTCGCACTCGGCCACACCCGTAAAGCCATGCAGGTCGCCTACAGCGCCACGGCGGCACGTTCCGCGATTTCGTCACTCGGCGGCGTCAGCGCAACATTGTCACAATCGCAGCTGGCGGATCTGGGCGAGAAATACGTCAATGCGCAGTTCTCGCAGAAACAGGAATCCGAAGCGGATGATTACTCGTTTGATTTGCTGAAAAAACGCGGTATCGACCCGACAGGTCTGGCAACCAGTTTTGAGAAACTGGCAAAACTGGATCAGGGCAGCAGCATCGGCTGGTTTGATGATCACCCGTCTTCAGAAGCACGTGCTAAACATATTCGCGAGCGAATTGCTGCCGGGAAATAATAAAGAGATGCATAACAAGTCATCCTGCGGTTCGTCACTAAAAACGTCGGGCCTCTGACTTTTAATTTCCGTGCTAATCATCCAGGCACCTTCGGGTGCCTTAATATTTTTCCTTTCTGCCTCCCCTCCTCTTCAGCATGTCATTACGCCTGTATGTTATGTAAGCAAACAAAACCTGATTACCTTATCCACCTTCAATAGCACAATTTGTTTATCATTTTCACGGATTTTAAAACTAAATCCATCATATATTTTGATATATATTTCTATGCAGTTTTCCATTTCAATTAGAAAAATCGATCCTTGAGATCTCTTTATCTGATAATTAATAACTTCCCTAAAAATAAAATTCAATACTTAAAAAATAATTCTGGGGTTCATTACAGATCCCACAATGAAATATTTAGTTACATTCATATTGCAGTGTGTACAACTTGATATAAACAACAACGTAATTATAATTCCTCCTTAGTAAGTCTTTGAAAAAAGCTTATTTAATTCACTACTACTTTTACTTTACTATTTTGTTATTTTCATAATGAAAAGGACATTTCATGAAAAAAATTAAGACGCTCTTCCCTTTATCCGTCTTTTGTCTGGCATTCGGCAGCTTATCTGCCCAGGCAGCGGATTTGGGATTAATTACCTTTGATGGTGCGGTCTCTGACACGACCTGTGAAATCACCACTAACAACGGTATTGCAGCGAATAATGTCACTATCTCAATGCCTGTGGTGACGAAAGCGGCAGTGGATGTCACCACTCGCGCTGCTGGCGGTGTCGGTGCCAAAGAGTTCGAGTTAATGCTGAATGATTGCGCCGAATCAGTGAAAAAAGCCTCCGTCAGCTTCTCTTCACAGCAATTTGCTGAATTGTCCAGCGGTACGCTGAAACCTGATGCTACCGTCTCTGGTAGTGCGCAAAACGTCAGTGTTGCGCTTTACAACAACACAGCAACCAACGTTAGCCAGGTTCTGATCGGCGACCCGACTGATGTGGCACAAAGCGTGGCTCTGGTCGAAGGTCGTGGTGTGTTTGCCTATAAGGCAGCCTATGTACCTAGTGCTGACTGGTCTGCAACAAATAGTGTTCAGTCGGGTAAAGTGAATACTAACGTCACCTTTACTATGAACTACGAATAATATTCAACGTTAATTAATGATTAAGCGTACCCAATGAACAAACAGGTGCGCTTTTATTATAAAATTTAATAGAGGGAAATATGAATTTTATACCGACACCAAAAATTGTTTCATTCTGCCTTGCCGTTCTGGGATTTATTGCTTGTGATGTCTGCGCAGATGTTGTCATTTCTGGTACCCGGATTATTTATCCGGCTCAGGCGAAAGAGATTACGGTGAAACTGGATAACCGCGGTGAAAAAGCCTTGCTGGTTCAATCCTGGCTGGATGATGGCCGCGAGGATGTGAATCCGCAGGAGATGAAAATTCCTTTCCTTGTGACCCCCCCTATTTCACGAATGAACGCCAAACAAGGCCAGACAGTGAAAATTGCCAGCCTTGGGGGCGAATTACCCAAAGATAAAGAAACTGTATTTTGGTTTAACGTTCTTGAAATTCCGCCTAAAGCCAAAAATAGTACCGATGAAAATTTGCTTCAGTTGGCTTTTCGTACCCGCATAAAGTTGTTTTATCGTCCTGAGGGGCTGAAGGGTTCAGCTTCTGAAGCAGCGACGGCATTGACATGGAAAATAGTGAAAAATGGTCAACAGGTTTTTGCAGAAGCGAAAAATACCACCCCTTACTTTGTCACGGTGAATGAAGCTTTTCTGAATACGAATGGCCGCAAGTACGAACTGGAAACAAAAATGATCGCCCCCGATTCCACTCAGTTGATGAAAGTCGACGGGCTGACGACGACGGTAAACACAGGGAAGATAAATTATACCGCAATTAATGATTATGGCGGAAATATAAAATACGAAGCATCCCTTTAAATAAACCCTGACGCCATCTGATTCATAAAAAAAGCAATATTATGAAAAAAAATAAAATCACAACGGGATTATTACTGCTTCCATTGACTATAGGCGTCAGCGCTGTGTGGTCACCCAGGTCCGTGGCGGAAACTGCGGTTACCAATGATAAATCCGATGAGCAAGTTGGAGATGATGATGAAAATGTAGAGTTTGATAGTCAGTTTCTCTACAGCACAGCAAACAGTGAAAAAATAGACACCCGCCGTTTTAGCAAGGGCAATCCTGTTGTGCCAGGCGTTTACAGCGTCGGTATTTTTATTAACGGTTCATTAAAACTAAACTCTAAAGTCAATTTCGTTGATAACGGGACGAATATTGCCAGCCCGTGTCTCACGCAAAAATTGCTTGAGCAGTTAGATATCCTCATCGATATCGATAAAGAAGATACTGCAGATATTTCGCCGGAAGGCGGGGAAACAACGTGCATTAATCTGACCGAAAAACTCAGTCATTCAAAGGTCAAATTCAATTCATCGGAACAACGCCTGGATATTACTATTCCGCAGATTTATCTCGCAAAACGTCCTTCTGGTTATGTCAATCCGGCTCTGTGGGAAGAAGGCATTCCAGCGTTCATGCTGTCTTACGACATGAATGCCTACCGTTCAAGCGCTGACGGAGATTCTCGCGACAGCGCCTATGCAGGGCTGAATTATGGCGCGAACTTATCTGGCTGGCGTTTTCGTGCCAGAGGTTCAACCAACTGGGATCAGGAAAATGGCCTGTCCTATACCAGTCAGGATGCTTATATTCAGCACGATATCACCGGATTAAAAGCCCAGTTCGTTTTGGGTGATACTTACACTCAGGGCGATGCCTTTGATTCCATCAATCTGAGAGGATTCAGGGTGTTCAGTGACAGCCGCATGCAACCGGGTTCATCTAACAACTATGCGCCAGTGATCCGCGGCACCGCAAACAGTAATGCGAAAGTGACTGTCCGCCAGAGCGGTACGGTGATTTATGAAACCACCGTACCGCCGGGACCTTTTGCTCTTGATGACATTAACCCAACGGGTTATGGCAACAGTATAGACGTGACAGTAGAAGAATCAGATGGCACCCGGCGTTCTTTCTCAGTGCCCTTCTCCTCGGTCACACAGATGTTACGCCCCGGTAATAGCCGCTGGGATGTAGGCTTCGGCAAACTCAATGAGAGTTCATCCAGCAACTCCCCCGAGGTGGCGGTGCTGACTGGCTATTATGGGATCAATAATACCTTCACCGGCTATGCCGGTGCTGAAGCGATGTCATCGGACTACCTTGCCCTGCTGACAGGGGTTGCGATGAATACCCCGGCGGGTGCATTTGCCTTCGACATTACCCACTCCCGTGCCGATATCGACGACGACCGGTCACTCGACGGTCAGAGCTATCGAATCTCTTACAATAAGCTGTTGACTGAAACCAATACGTCGCTGAATGTTGCGGCTTACCGATTTTCGACACAGGACTATCTGAGCTTACGCGATGCCGCTTCACTTCAGGATGAACTCAGCCGGGATCCAATGAATGAAGAGGAAACTTTTAAAAATTACGACAGAATGAAAAACCAGATACAAATTAATGTTAACCAGCCTCTGGAATATCGTGAACAGAGTTATGGTTCTCTTTATATGACGGGCAGTTGGGAAACTTACTGGAATCAAAATAAGAAAACGTCTCAGTTTTCTCTCGGATATAACAATAGCTATCGTTGGGCAAACTATAGTATTTCCCTTCAGCGTGAGTATAACGAGAATGGCGACCAGGATAATCGACTGTATGTTAATCTGAGTATTCCTCTGGAAAACATTTTCACGCAGGGTAAACGTCCCGGTGGATTTACCAACCTAAATGCCGGCATAAGCACTGACTTTAAAGGCTCCTCGCAAATGGACATGAGTGCTGGCGGTTATAGCGAGGATAATCGCTACAACTACAGCGTTAATACGTCATCTTCACTCGCCGACTCAGAGAATTTAAATCAAATTGGCGGATACGGAAGCTATAACAGCGCTTACGGCCCCGTGAGTCTTTCCGCCTCTTTAACCGATGACGGAGGACGGCAGGCTTCCTTCGGCTCCAGCGGAGGTATGGTTATTCATGCTGACGGGATTACATTTGCTCCCGGAAACATCAATGACTCCGATACGCTGGCACTGGTCAGCGCCAAAGGGGCGAAGGGCACAAAAATGAGTACGGGTGAAGGTCGGATTGACAGTAACGGATATGCAATCACACCTTATCTTTCACCCTATCAGGAAAATACGGTGGGTCTGGACATCAGCACACTGGAGGCAGACGTTAATATTGTTAATACCAGCACGATTACCTACCCGCGCAGTGGTTCAGTGGTATTAGTTAATTTCGAAACCGATGAAGGCCGCTCAGTTATTATGGAGTTGCAACGTTCCGATAACGGATTCATTCCTTTAGGTGCTGATGTTTTTAATGATAAAAACATCCTCGTGGGAAATATGGGCCAGGGCGGAATGGCTTTCATTCGCGGTATCGATGATAAAGGGATACTGCATGTTGTCTGGGGAAGTCAGTCTGACCAATCCTGTCAGATTAATTATTCCATCCCGGAAACCCCGGAAAAAGTGAACATGACAATCATGTTAAAAAATATCCTTTGCACAATCACCCATTGATTTCCGGGTAAATAGAATAAACAGGAGAAAAAGAATGAGAAAGGGATACAGAATATCATTCTCGATATTTTCAGCTTTATTTATCAATATGAACATGACACCGACTTTCGCACAAAATGTTAACGTTACTTTTAGCGCTAATATTATTGAAACGACGTGTGAAATGAGACTGGAAGGCGGTTCAGGAAATGGCATTAACAATACCATTCCTGTTGGTTCGGGCGGAAAGGTGGGGTTAGATAAAATTATTGCCGGTGATAATGCTGCTACGGCAACCTTCAAAATAAAAATTGTGGAATGCCCGGCGGGAGTCACATCGATTAAAACCACCATAAGGGGCACGCAGTCAAATTATGCTGACACATTGATTACTAGTGGAATTACAGGTGAAGGGGCATCCTCCTTTTTGGGCGTTTCTATTGCACGTGCCTCGGCGTCAAACCAGCCTTTTGTGATTAATTCCACCAATGACAGCCAGCGGCTCAACTGGAGCAGCGCAGAAATCAATGCAAAAGAGGTCACCCTGATTTCACGCCTGCAAGAAACGCAAGCAAATAAAGGAACAACGGGGAATTTCAGCGCCGTTGCCACCTTTAACTTTAACTATGAATAAAATAGAAAAAACAGGTTATGAAAGATCTGCATGGAGAAAAATAACGTGAAACCCAAACAAATTTTACTGCTTTCAGCAGCATTCATCATGACGTGTTCAGCACATGCCGTTGAGCTCACGCCGACTGAAAATTTAACCGCTACTTTTACTTCTACTATTGAAGCAGGGACTTGTGCTGCCCAGATTCAAAACTCATCAGGGACACCGACATCCGCCATTAACTTTAATGATGTCTATAAATCAGAACTGAAACAGAAAAGTAAAATTCAGCCTTTTAAACTGGTTTTCAGCGATTGCTCCGGCGTTAAATCCGCCGAGATCACCGCCAACCCAACAGCAGGAGCCTGTTCCGGTACCGGAGCCAGTGGTGATTCATTTGCCAACAATGGCGGCACTGCAGCGGCGACTGCGGTTGAACTCTGGCGGAATGCACCTGACAGCGGCACTCAGTTCAGTTGTGTCGACAGAGCCACACCGCAAACGGTCACACTCACCACTGCGGGCACAACCCTGAATATGAATGCCCGAATGGTGATTGCAGCAGGCAGTACACTATCAAATGTTACCTCAGGGAACTTTATTGCACCGATCACGTTTGTGATTATCTATCAATAAATCGCCGAGCAAAGACTAATGGAAGGAATATGATAAATCACCCGGTGAATATGAATAATACATTATTACGTTTGTTAACGGTATTAGCCGTGGGGTTTCCTTTCGTCACCAGTGCGGAAAGTGATCTCAACCTGAATATACAAGCTAATATTCTCGAGACGACCTGCCAGTTAACCGTACAAAATGGCGGCGCCATTCATTTACCTACCGTTAGCGTCAATTATTTTGATGATCGCGGTTCCCCGCCTGCGCCAATATTACCCACCGATCAGCTGGGCGGTTATCCGTTCACTGTTAGCCTGAGCGAATGCACGGATGTGATAGAGAATGTTCATTTCAGTTTTGCCCCGCAATCAGGAAATTTCGCACCTGGCTCTAAACAGGTATTTATCAGCGAAACAGACGGTGCAGCAGATGGCGCCGATAACGTGGGCCTGGTGATATTTTCCCAGAAATACAACACCAATGTGCTGGAGGCAGACGGTTCTTCCGATGTGAATTTCCCGATAAACGCCGCAACACCCGTTGCTGAAATAACGGACTATCACTTCTATACACGTTATCAGAATACAGGCGCTGTCTCAGCAGGCCGGGTTACATCAAAAGTATTAGTGAGTGTTAGCTATGAATAATCATTTACCTTTTAATACAGTGTATATACGGTCGTCTCGTTTCATCCGTACATTCATTTTTACCGCTTTATTAGTACTAACGGGGGATTTAACCGTTAAACCGGCTGAGGCGGCAGTAGAATGTTATTTCAGGGATGCCCCCTACACCGCAACATTAAGCTTTTCCGGCTCTGTGGTTTCCCTGTTACCGCATGTGACCAGGACGCAAATGATTACGGACTTAAATCAAAAAGCAGCCACAACTAAGAATGCGCGTACCGATTGTAGCCCGGGTGATTCTGGTGAGATTTTATATGGGATCGCCGGCGCCATTCCTCAGGTTGACGATTACGCGGGTGCTTCCCCCAGTGCGGGATTATATGCCACCAATATCCCGGGGATCCTCTATTCAGTTCAAATCAGAGGCACCGGGGCCAGTTACAGAATTCAAGCTTTTATGCCTTATTTTTACCTTGAAAATGAAACCACGGCACAGTATACCAACAATATGGAAAGCTCAATGGATGGGGGTCAGTGGTATGATTACTATATTGTGCTTTTTCAGACCCCCCAGTTCACCGGTATACCCGCAGGTGTAACCTCCATTCGACCGGCTTCGGCGGGTTATATTGGTGGATTCAGGGTGGGTAAGGAGGACATTAACAACCATCATATTAGTCTGAATATGAGTACTTTCTCCTTCCCCGTGCAAACGCCAACCTGTACTGCGCTGGTCAGCAGTGCGGGCGGCGGTACTATCCCGCTGGGGGATTACAGTGCAGCAAAAGTCAATTCAGGGGCTACCAGCGTGACGAAATTCAGCCTGAATGCTTCCGGCTGTACGAATGTGAACATGTTTAAAACCCGGATGACGACGAATATTGTCGCGCCGGGGAACAATATGTTGTTGGGTAATTCAGTGACATCAAATGCGGCAACGGGTGTGGGTGTGAAAATTACCACAGGTTCTGGCAGCCAGTTGAAACCTAACGACACCAATTCCGTTTACTCAGTGACTGATTTGAATATGCCTTCATCTAAACAATTACAGTTCAACGCGCAACTGGTCGGCGATTCCAGGAGTATTTCGGTAGGACGCTTCTCTGCCACTGGTACTTTTGTTGTCAATTATGAATAGTAAAAAAATGGCGAAGGAGGACCCCTTCGCCATATTATTGTGACGGTAATACGACGTATTATTTCAACGAATTACTCATCTTCTTCCAGATACGTATAACCGTATAATCCGGATTCAAACTCTTCAACAAACTGCGCCTGCAATTCCGCATCCAGATCAGTTTCTTTTACCTGATCGCGGAAACGGGCCAGCAACACATTCGGGTCCAGTTGCACGTATTCCAGCATGTCCGCCACGGTATCGCCTTCGTCGGACTGCTGCACTTCAATGCTGCCGTCAGGGAAGACAAAGACATCTACTGCTGCAGTATCGCCGAACAGGTTATGCATGTTGCCGAGAATTTCCTGATACGCACCGACCATAAAGAAGCCCAGCACCGGCGGATTCTCAGGGTCGTACGGCGGCATCGGCATGGTTGTGGCTACGCCGTCACCGTCGATGTAGTGATCAATAGTGCCGTCGGAATCACAGGTGATGTCCAGCAGCACAGCACGACCTACCGGTGGCTTATCCAGACCTTCCAGCGGCAGCACCGGGAACAACTGATCAATACCCCACGCATCCGGCATAGACTGGAACAGCGAGAAGTTGACGTACAGTTTGTCCGCCATACGTTCCTGCAATTCGTCAATGATCGGACGGTGTGCACGGTTGCTCGGATCCAGCTGATCCTGAATTTTGTTGCAGATATTCAGGTAGATATCTTCCGCCCAGGCGCGCTGCGTCAGATCCAGAATACCGTGTGCGTATTGCGAATGGACATCATGCAAATCCATCTGGCTGTCGTGCAGCCATTCACGCAATGAGCGGCGGTTTTCCGGATCGTGCATTTCGTTCCAGGTATCCCACATGCTGCCCAGCGCGCGCGGTGCATCATCTTCAGGCGCAACCGGCTCTTTGAACTCGTTACGTTCAACACCAATCACATTGGAGACCAGCACGGTATGGTGCGCGGTCACGGCGCGGCCAGACTCGGTGATCACCGTCGGGTGTGGCAGGCCATGTTCGTTACAGGCATCGCCGATACCCCAGATGACGTTGTTAGCGTATTCATTCAGGCCATAGTTCACCGAGCAGTCAGACTGCGAACGGGTGCCTTCGTAATCCACGCCCAACCCCCCACCCACGTCGAAGCACTGAATGTTGACGCCCAGCTTGTGCAGTTCAACGTAGAAACGCGCAGACTCACGTACACCGGTCGAGATATCACGGATATTCGCCAGCTGTGAACCCAGATGGAAATGCAGCAGTTGCAGGCTTTCCAGACGCCCTGCTTCACGCAGCATTTCGACCAGTTGCAGAACCTGAGAGGCCGCCAGACCGAATTTGGATTTCTCGCCGCCGCTGGACTGCCATTTACCGGAGCCCTGCGAGGAAAGACGTGCACGCACACCCAGACGTGGGATCACGTTCAGACGTTCGGCTTCTTCCAGCACCAGTTTAATCTCAGTCATCTTCTCGATAACCAGATATACCTTGTGACCGAGCTTCTCACCGATCAGCGCCAGACGAATATATTCGCGGTCTTTATAGCCGTTACACACGATCACGGAACGGGTCATCCCGGCGTGCGCCAGAACGGCCATCAGTTCAGCTTTCGAGCCGGCTTCCAGACCCAGCGGTTCACCGGATTCCACCAGCGATTCGATCACGCGGCGATGCTGGTTAACCTTAATCGGATAAACCAGGAAGTAGTCACCCTCATAACCGAACGATTCACGCGCACGTTTGAACGCAGCGTTAATCGAACGCAGACGGTGCTGCAAAATTTGTGGGAAACAGAACAGTGCCGGCAGACGCTGACCGTCCTGCTCACGCATGTCTTTCACCAGTTGTGCCAGATCAACACGGGCAGAAGGCTCGTCAGGATCCGGGCAGACACTGATGTGGCCCAGTTCGTTGACGTCAAAATAGTTGTTACCCCAATAGGCAACGTTGTAAGTGCGCAGCATCTTGCTGGCATCACGATCGTTCACGGCAACCTCCTGCATGGAGCGCAAAGAAACAGTATCGCCCGCGTGTGACGGACGGTGGGACTGGATGTCATCAGACATAGGTAAATCCTCTTTCTATACTGACAACATGGCCAGCCACTATCGCAGTAACAACAGGTGAGAACAACCCGCAAGGCTGGCTTTCAGACAGGATAAAACCCTGCGAGCCACAGCCACGGGACTGTTTTCTACTCATATCATTGTAAAACACGTTTTTAGACTCCGTGTAACGAGTCGGGAGAAATCAGGGGTGGATGCCCCGGGAGATTGCAGGCTACATCAGTTATATGTCGGGAATGCGATGTTCACGCAGACCTGAGCTTACTGAGTAGCGTACCGATGTCGGTGACTGACCTGTCTGTAATCAGGCTGTCTGAAACATCGCAGAGATGACAGACGCTTTTCTGAATGAAGGTCTGAAAGAAGTGCTGCAGAACGCAATAAAGGCTGCAGGGGATGCTGTTGAAATGTTACAAACGGTAAAAAGTGGGTCATTAAACTAACCACCTCCACACGTGCCACGCATCACCCGCGGGCATTCGAGCTGAGAAAACAGTAATTACTGGAATACGCTGCTTCTGCAGGGCCTGCAGAAATGTGCATAGCGCGCGCCGTTTATACCGATAACACGCTGTAAATGCAAAATGAAAATGCAGTAGAAATAGTTTCAGACCGTGAAAATCACTGCAAACCCGCACAATAACACCCACTCCGTCACAAAAATGACTGGCATTCAGAACGCCTGCTATCCTAAAATAGCCATCCAGATGTTAATCCGTCCACACGCTTGGGTGGTTTAACGCGCAAACTGCTTCAAGGCTTTGCCTAATGGGGACATGCAGGACGCATTGCGACAATGGCGAGCTCTGCTCCTCATCTGCCAGTCTCCCCAGTGCTATGCAGTGATATCTAACCCGTCGTATGTAAGGTAAAGAACATAATGGCTAAACATCTCTTCACGTCCGAATCCGTTTCGGAAGGACATCCAGATAAAATCGCTGACCAGATTTCCGACGCGGTACTGGACGCAATTTTAGAGCAAGACCCAAAAGCACGTGTTGCATGTGAAACTTATGTCAAAACCGGCATGGTCCTGGTTGGCGGTGAAATCACCACCAGCGCATGGGTCGACGTTGAAGAAATCACACGCCAGACTGTTCGTGAAATTGGTTATATCCATTCCGACATGGGTTTCGACGCCAATTCCTGCGCAGTGCTGAGCGCTATTGGTAAGCAATCTCCGGATATCAATCAGGGCGTTGACCGTACTGATCCGCTGGAACAAGGTGCGGGCGACCAGGGTCTGATGTTTGGTTATGCGACCAACGAAACCAGCGTACTGATGCCAGCGCCTATTACTTATGCTCACCGTCTGGTGCAGCGTCAGGCTGAAGTGCGCAAATCAGGCACCCTGTCATGGCTGCGTCCGGATGCGAAAAGCCAGGTCACTTTCCAGTATGACGAAGGCAAAATCGTCGGTATCGATGCAGTGGTATTGTCTACTCAGCACTCTGAAGACATCTCGCTGAAAGATTTGCAGGAAGCGGTGATGGAAGAAATCATCAAACCTGTCCTGCCAGCAGAATGGCTGAACGCCGGTACCAAATACCACATTAACCCGACTGGCCGTTTCGTTATCGGTGGCCCGATGGGTGACTGCGGTCTGACCGGTCGTAAAATCATCGTGGATACCTACGGCGGCATGGCCCGTCACGGTGGCGGTGCGTTCTCTGGTAAAGATCCGTCGAAAGTTGACCGCTCAGCGGCCTACGCGGCACGTTATGTGGCGAAAAACATCGTGGCTGCCGGTCTGGCAGATCGTTGCGAAATCCAGGTGTCTTACGCTATCGGCGTGGCAGAACCGACTTCCATCATGGTGGAAACCTTCGGTACCGGTAAAGTCTCCAACGAACAACTGACCCTGCTGGTGCGCGAGTTCTTCGACCTGCGTCCGTACGGTTTGATCCAGATGATGGATCTGTTGCACCCTATCTATAAAGAAACCGCCGCATACGGTCACTTTGGTCGTGAACATTTCCCTTGGGAAAAAACCGACAAAGCCGCTCAGTTGCGTGAAGCCGCAGGTTTATAAGAAACCCACGCGTCATAAAATCTCTCAAACCCCGCCCCAGGCGGGGTTTTTTATTGCCCCTTATTCCCCTTTCGTTTCTTATTCCTTTCTTTTTCGCCATTTAAATACCCAAACAGCTTACAACAACCGTTAACCGAAGATGTTATATCTAAATGATTTTAATGGATAATTTCAAAATCACGTTTATATTCATTTAACTTAATACATCATGTAGATGTGCGCCAGTTTGAAATTAGCCGTCTTCATTTAGTTAACATTCACGATTATAAAAACAAAATAACGAATAAAATCCCTTCATAATCATGAAAGTGAAAATCATGCCAAATGTTATATTTATGTTGAATATCATTTATAGCCAAATAAATAACACAAATAGCTAATTTGCATGCCATTGACCTGAACATTCATTGAATCTATTATTCACCCCATCGAAAGCAACCAAACAAATATCAAGTAAAAGGAATTAACGAAATCTTCTTCAGGATAGCGACTTATTAAACATTGAGAAAATGACAATGCCATTAACAAAATTGAAATCATGGGTAATGATTTTAGCGGCTTCCCCATTACTTTTATCAGCATCATCATTTGCAGGAATAAGCGTCTACCCTATTTCGGTTCCTATGCAGAAAAGCGGTGGTGCACAAATTAGCGTAACAACAAACTCCGCCACCACGGAATATGTAAAAACGACGGTAAAGAAAATAAATAACCCGGCAACGCCGCAGGAAAATGAAACAACAATAACTCAGTCATCTGGTAACGGTATTGTTGTGACACCGGAGAAATTCGGACTGGCACCCGGCACCACCCGAATTATACGTCTGATTAATATTCAGCAACCGCAAACAGAAGAAGCCTATCGCGTTTACTTTGAAGGTGTTCCGGGGCTGAATAATAACGGTGGGAAAAGTGACCAGAAGAATCAGACCAAACTCGGCATCAGCATGATCTGGGGCGTACTGGTTACCGTCCCGCCTGCCGCACCGCGACTAGACTTCACGCTGGATCCGGCGACTCGCGTGGTGAGCAACACCGGCAATATTCATCTTAAAATTAACAGTATCGGCTTATGTCCTCAGCAACTCACTGATGACGGATGTAAATGGAGTAAACCGGTAAAAAATAGCATTTACCCTAATCAGCGCGCAACGTTATCTCCGGAATTATTTAAAGGAAATAATTACCGTGTGGTGAAAGTGAAATACTTCAACTGGACAGATAAAACCGTTGGCGTAAAAGAATTCAGCGCAAAATAGATCTCATTATTTTACGTAAAGAATAACTCTCGTTATAAACCCCGCATAGCAATATGCATCTTCTTAATTAGGAATTAAAAATGAAATCAATTATCAAACCACTGCTGGTCACTGCAATCATGGGCTTCGCTATTAACGCCTCTGCTGTACAGAAAGATATTACTGTGACTGCAAACGTTGACGCCACTCTGGATATGACCACTGACACTGGCGAAGTATTACCTTCTACGATGGAAATGACTTATATGCCTGGCGTAGGTCTGGAACCTGTTACACAGATGACCAAGATCTATTCTAACGATGCTGAAAAAGATGTGAACATCAACCTGGCAGGTACCCCGCAATTAATGGATACCGTGGGTACCAACCCAAATATCCCACTGACTGTTAAATACGGCGAACTGACCCTGACTCAGGCTCAGCAGACCATGGCTGCAACTACCCTGTTCCCGAACGGCGATACCACTAACGGTTCCATCATTCAGCCTCTGAAAGTCAGCCAGACCACTCAGGCACCTGTTGCTTCCGGTAACTACAGCGGCGTTGTCAGCGTGGTACTGACTCAGGCAACTGAAACGCCATAAGCGTTCATTCCACCTGAATCACTCCTCATCGGCCTGTTAATCAGGCCGATTCTTTTCACCTCTCAGATTTTTGAATAAAGGAAAAATAATGAAACCTAACTTGAAAGTGTCACTTTGCTTTCTGGCAATTCATTTTGCTTTATTCAGCAATCTTGCTTTAGCTGGCTCTGACGTTCCTCCGGGTTTCGAAGAGCTGGTCTCAGGTCAGAACGTCTGGCTGAACGTCAATCTGCTCGGCCAGTCTGCCGGCTTATTTGAAGCCAACGTCACACTGGAAACCATACAGTTTAAAGACCCGCAGGCGGTACTTACCGCACTGAATCTGCCGCTGAAAACTGGCACGCCGGATTACCAGAAAATGCTGGCGACCTTGTCTGCGCCGCTTCCCCGCCATGGCAACCTGGCCTGCAGCAGCAATGCCGACGCCAGGGGCTGTGGTTATCTGGAAACCGACTCGCTGGCGCTGATTTACGATGAAAACAACAGCGCCGCCGACGTCTTTGTCAGCAAAGCACTGGTGCCTGATGCTGATAAAAAAGCCCTTTATTACACCCCGACCGCGCAGACTGAAAATGCCTTAATTCATCAGCAAACCCTGAACGTGGCAGCGCAGGATCAATACCAGAGTCTGTCACTACAAGGCGCCGGCGCACTGGGCGTGCTGACCAGCGGCTATGTGGGTTTCGACTGGTCGCTTGATTCTTACAAAAGTGACGACAGTGACAGCCAGACAGTATCTGTCGATGATCTCTATTTCCGCCAGAGCTTAGGCAAGCGCCACTACGTGCAGGCCGGACGCATGGACTCACGCGACCTTTCCAGCAATCTGGGCGGTAATATCAGTTTCTCGCTGTTACCGCTGAATGCGATCGATGGCGTCCGTGCCGGGAGTTCCCTGAGCTACCTGAATCTTGATGAAGCCAGCAAAGGTTCACCGCTGGTGGTACTGCTTTCCAGCAAATCCCGCGTCGATGCTTATCGCGGCAATCAGTTGCTCGGCACGTTTTATCTCAATAACGGTTCAAATACGCTGGATACCGGCAACTTCCCGAGCGGCAGTTATGCCGTCACCCTGCGAATTTATGAGAATAACCAGCTCGTGCGCACCGAAACCCAGCCGTTTACCAAAACGGGCGGGATCAGTGACGGGCATATGCAATGGTTTGTACAGGCCGGTGAAACGGCAGATAACAAAGTCGTCAGCTCAACAGATGACGAAGAAAATGACAGCACATCACGCAAACCGGTGATGCAAGCCGGTGCGCGTCTGCCGGTGTTTGCCGAGCTGACAGCGACGGCAGGTATTGCCAATACCGATAATGAAAATTATGGCGAAGCGGGCCTGCAATGGACACACGGTTTTAACGGCAAAGTGATCGACGGCGTGCTGGATATGCAGACCAGCGTGTTTAGCGGCACCGACGGTTCCAAAGGTAACGTTGAGCAAATCAGCTACAACGACGGTTTTTCCATGAGCGTCTATCGCAATGCTGCATACGGTAAAAGCTGCACCAGTGCCGATGTCGGGGAAAATGATTATGCGGATATTGGCTGCTACGAATCAATTAACGCCACACTTTCCGTGCCGGTTAAGGGCTGGTCTGCCTCTCTGGGCTACACTTACAATAAAAATACCAGTCTCTCACCGGACTCTGCGACGTACGATCCTTCAAAACCTTTTGAAGACAACATGATCAACAATACCGAATCACAGAGCACATCCAAAACCTTGCAACTGAGCCTGAATAAAAGCTTCAACTGGAAACAGATGACGATCACCACGCGTTTTGGTGGCTACCGTCGTCAGAGCAGCAGTGACAGCGATAGTGACAAAGGTGTCTACGTCGGCTTCTCCCTGTCACGTAATACGCCAAAAGATGCGCTGCTTCGCAGCAGCAACACTTCATTCAGCACCGATTATCAGGGCAGCCAGAACGGCGATGCGCAGATGACGTATAACGCCAGTCAGAACTGGGACTGGGGCAGCAATAACGACCGCGAACTGGGTATTGATGTGGGCGGCACGGATACCGATAACGCTAACGCCTCGGTTCATGGCCGTCTCAATGGCCAGTATGGCGAAGGCGAACTGACCGTTTCCGACAGCTATGACAATGAGCAAAAAACCCATCAGGGCGCAGTGACCGGCAGCTACAGTTCTTCCGTTGCGGTATCTAAATCCGGCTTCTTCTGGGGGCCAGGCGGTACAGGCTCACCGGGTGCTGCGGTAGCTGTGAAGGTGAAAGGCAGTAATGAAGAAGAGGCGGATGCCGCAGATGACGCACTGATCGACGTTTCAGTTCAGGGCGGCGGCGCGGCCCACATGAAACAGAACAGCAAAGCGTTATTCCCGGTGACCGGTTTTGAAGAAGGCAAGGTGTCCGTTGATGAAAGCCGTGATGTCAGTTCAGGTAGCCAGGCCAGCATTACACAGGGCGCAGGCAGCCAGAAATTGTTCCTCCTGCCGGGGAAAATGAAAGTACGCGAAGTGACGATGGAATCGCATTATACCTATGTCGGACAACTGGTTACCGCCACGGGTGCCCCCCTCAATGGCGGCAACATGCTCAATGCCAATGCTTTCAGCAGTTCGGAAGATGGCGGCTTTACCGCAGAAATGACGTCATTAGCAAAAACGCTATATGTCAAAAACGGTGAGCAGAATTACCAGTGCGCAGTCACCGTGCAATCAAGCCGCGATGTCGTGCGTTATGTCGGTAAAACATTGTGTAAACCGGTTCAGCCTGCGGATTTACCTGCTGCGATTCGAGAAAAAAAATGAAACATAAACAACTTCTGACTGCTTTATTTATTTCACTGAGCACCCTGTTAGCCACGTTGTCCGATGCGCAGGCTGACACGGTTGCTCCGTTGGATCACAGCATCAATACAGAACTGAACATCGCGAAGGGTACCGCATCAACGGTAAATATCTGGACACAAGAAAGCGGCGGATACGACTCGACTAATTCCGGTCGCTGGGGCCTTAACTACTGGGCCTGCACGTCAAGCACCAGCGATGAAAATGGTAAATGCCCAACGGGTAAAGGCGGATATGCCGCCTATCTGCCGGTTTATCTTAAATTTACGGAAAAGCGCAGTGGCGCAACGCAGACTCTCGAATTGCAGGGAACACGCGAAGCCTACTGGTATAACGGAAATTGCGCGATGTATGGCGATCCTAAGCCCATGAATCAAAGCGCACAAAACTCCTGCAGCGGTGATTCAACAGATGGTGTTAACTTAACCCTGAAAATCCCTGCCGCCGAACTCAATAAGTTACCGGTTGGCGGCATCTGGACTGCTCAGCTAAAAATTCTTCTCCATAACAGCAGCGAAACCGAGGTTTATCACTGGGATTCCAACATCACAGTCAATCTCACCGACAACAATAACCAGCAAATCTATTTACCCGAATTTGGCGAAGCCGCACCGCGCGTTGACCTTAACCTGCGCCCGCTGCCCGGCACTAAAGGTAATCAAACGCAAATGAACGGCTCGGCTACTATAGATATGTGTTTGTACGATGGGTATGGCTCGAACAGTACCAGTTTCACCCTGAAATTTGACGATCAGCAGCAGGGGACAACCCAGCGCAATAACGGATACTTCTCTATTTATTCTGATCACGGCGACACTAATTTGGATTCAGGACGCATTGATTATTATGTGCGAATGCAGGCACCCGACGGCAAATACGTCAGCGTGATACGCGGTGATGATCTGGTGATTTCTGATATTCAGACCGCTCATATCCGGCCTGTACACCTGCCCGGGATCCCACAGGCAGTATTGTGTGTTCCTGCGCCACTGGAACTCAGCACCAAGACAATGGATATCAACAGTAAACAAGCCGGGAATTATACCGGACATCTGATTGTGAATTTTACACCGCAGCTTTAAGGAAAGTGGATATGTCCGTTAAAAGAGCATGTTTTTTTGCACTGTTTGCCACTCTGGCACCTGTGCTGACAATACTGCCAGCACTTGCAGAAAGCGTGCCTCCTGCCGGACGAGATACGCCTGTAAGCGCAACTTTTGACAGAGGAACACCGCCCAGTACACTCGGCATCTGGACGCATGAAAGTGGAGGTTATGACACCGAAGACCCGAGGTTATGGGGGAGAAATAACTGGCGGTGTTTATCAAATACGTCTCCGGAGACCGGGCAATGTAAAAGTGGCGAAGCCAAAAATGCGAATGGAGACTGGGGAGCAACAGGGGATACGCTTATTCCTACTCTCTTTACTGAGAAGAAGAGCGGCCTGCAAGCCGTTATTAATCTCAAAGGCTACCATTCGAGTTCGGCAGATGGCACGCATTTTTTAGTCACTGCGGGGGCTGACAACGGTGCCAAAGAAACCTTTCTCTATATGTTTATCAACGGGGATGAATTGAAAAAACTTCCGGTTGGCGGAGTCTGGGAAGGTACACTGGCGCTGGATCTGTGGCAGTGGTCCCCGGGTAAAAATCTGGCCAGATGGACAGCGCACATCACCCTCAACGTCACTGACAATAACAACCAGCAAATCTATTTACCCGAATTTGGCGAAGCCGCACCGCGCGTTGACCTTAACCTGCGCCCGTTGCCCGGCACTAAAGGTAATCAAACGCAAATGAACGGCTCGGCTACTATAGATATGTGTTTGTACGATGGGTATGGCTCGAACAGTACCAGTTTCACCCTGAAATTTGACGATCAGCAGCAGGGGACAACCCAGCGCAATAACGGATACTTCTCTATTTATTCTGATCACGGCGACACTAATCTGGATTCAGGACGCATTGATTATTATGTGCGAATGCAGGCACCCGACGGTAAATACGTCAGCGTAATACGCGGTGATGATCTGGTAATTTCTGATATTCAGACCGCTCATACCCGGCCAGTGCATCTGCCCGGGATCCCACAGGCAGTATTGTGTGTTCCTGCACCACTGGAACTCAGCACCAAGACAATGGATATCAACAGTAAACAAGCCGGGCATTATACCGGACATCTGATTGTGAATTTTACGCCACAGCTTTAGGAGATTCTCCTGGCAACGGATTGCACTTCATCACCGCATTCACGTAAGGATTTTTATGCGCAGATCACAAATACAAAGGCGGGTCTCAGACCTGAAACTGCTCCCGTTACTGATGCTGACCATACCTGTCCTGTGTTTTGCCAACATCACCGTTTCACCGATGAAAGTAACGCTTAACGAACAACATGCTGCTGCACTGGTCATCAGTTCTAAAAGCGAAACTACCCAGTATATTCAGGGAAAAATCACCGAGGTTCATAACCCCGGCACACCACAGGAAAGTGAAACGCCTGCACCACAGGGCGCACAAAACAGTCTGGTGGTCTCGCCGCTAAAATTTGGTTTGCCCGCCGGTAACAGCCAGCCGGTGAGGATCGTCGGCCTCGGTGAAAGCAACGAAGAAAAAATCTACCGCGTGCATTTTCAGTCAATGACTCCGGAAGAATTCAAAAACCCTGCCAGCAACAAAAATTTCACCAGCGAACTGAACCTGACCATTGTCTGGGGGGTCGTCGTCATGGTGCCGCCAGCAAAACCGGTCGCCAGACTGGGTTGGGATCCATCTACTCAGCAAATTACCAATACCGGCAATATCCATCTGCTGGTACAGCGTATTGGCCTGTGTGACAGCGATAAAAAGGAAGCCCGGTGCCAGTGGAAAGAGCTGAAGAAAAACGTCTATCCGGGCAAGCCATACACCCCATCGTTACCATTTTCGGCTTCAGCATCGTCTGAAAAAGTCCGAATTGAGTATTTCAACGATTACACTCAAAAGCAGGAAGCGGGAAGTTTTATGGCCAGATGATGGCTAAAATGAAAACGGTTACAGAAAATAATTTGTTATAAATTAATAAGTTATTTGTATATGTAAAAGTTTGAAACACTGTATTGATTGATATAAATCAATTTATGGGCTATTACTCTCAGGCACATCTCCTTCCTGTTACGCTATCCGTTTGAAACCCTTCAGAAACAAGATACCCAGCCACACCTATTAGTGTAAACGATTACAACACTGTGACCGGGTTCACGTTAAGCTGTGTGCAGGGTTAATAACATAACAGCCTAAGCATTATTACAAACTCAAAACGATTGCATTATTTTGGAGACCGGATGAACAACTCAACTTCGACCAAAGGAAAACGCTCGAACAAAAGCGTCACTTTCTTTGTCTGTTTTCTTGCTGCACTTGCCGGACTGCTGTTCGGCTTAGATATCGGCGTCATCGCGGGCGCCCTGCCCTTTATCAGCCATGACTTCCAGATTACTAACCACCAACAGGAATGGGTTGTCAGCTCCATGATGTTTGGTGCCGCCGTCGGTGCTGTCGGCAGTGGCTGGCTGAACTTCCGTCTGGGACGTAAATTCAGCCTGATGATCGGCGCAGTTCTGTTCGTTGTCGGCTCCCTGTGTTCCGCCTTTGCACCCAACACAGAAGTGCTGATTGTTGCCCGTGTTCTGCTGGGTCTGGCTGTCGGTATTGCCTCTTACACCGCACCGATTTACCTGTCAGAAATCGCACCGGAAAAAATCCGCGGCAGCATGATTTCCATGTACCAGTTGATGATCACCATCGGTATTCTGGCCGCATACCTGTCGGATACCGCGTTCAGCTACACCGGTGCATGGCGCTGGATGCTGGGCATCATCACCATTCCGGCATTGCTGTTGCTGGTTGGCGTCTTCTTTCTGCCGGACAGCCCGCGCTGGCTGGCCGCTCGTGGCGATGACGGTAAAGCACGCCGCGTACTGGAAAAACTGCGTGATTCCAGTGAGCAGGCAAAACATGAACTGGATGAAATCCGTGAAAGTCTGAAAGTAAAACAAAGCGGCTGGGGTTTGTTCGTTAATAACAAAAACTTCCGTCGTGCGGTTTACCTCGGCGTTCTGTTGCAGGTCATGCAGCAGTTCACCGGTATGAACGTCATCATGTACTACGCACCAAAAATCTTCGGCATCGCCGGTTTCGCCAGCACCTCTCAACAGATGTGGGGCACGGTGATCGTCGGGCTGGTTAACGTTCTGGCGACGTTCATCGCCATCGGTCTGGTTGACCGCTGGGGCCGTAAACCTACGCTGAAACTGGGCTTCCTGGTGATGGCAGTCGGTATGGGTGTGCTGGGTACTATGCTGCATATCGGTGTCGAATCCGATGCGGCGAAATACTTCTCCATTGCCATGCTGCTGATGTTCATCGTTGGTTTTGCGATGAGTGCTGGTCCGCTGATTTGGGTACTGTGTTCTGAAATTCAGCCGCTGAAAGGCCGCGATTTTGGTATCACCGTGTCTACTGCGACCAACTGGATCGCCAACATGATTGTCGGCGCAACCTTCCTGACCATGCTCGACAGCCTCGGCAATGCCAATACCTTCTGGGTGTACGCCGCGCTGAACGTGGTCTTCATCTTCATCACTATTGCGCTGATCCCTGAGACCAAAAACGTCTCACTGGAACACATCGAACGCAACCTGATGAAAGGTGAAGCCCTGCGCGACATCGGTAAGTAAGTTAGCAATAAATAAGCCTGCCATTCCTCCCCTGCAAAGGGGAGGAATTCCATATTGCATCTCTCCCCCGCCAGATTTATCCTTCGCCAGATGAAAACCTCACGTCTCCCCATCGCCCTGCAACAAGCCGTTATGCGCTGCCTGCGGGAAAAACTCCAGATGGCAAATCAGTTTTTTGGCACCGATTACACGGAGCCGGAAATCAACTATCAGCAACGCGGCACCAGCGCGGGAAGCGCGTATCTGCAACACTGGCAAATCCGCCTTAATCCGGTATTACTGCTGGAAAATCAGCAACCGTTTATCGATGAAGTGGTGCCACACGAGCTGGCCCATTTGCTGGTATACCGCCGTTTTGGTCGCGCTCCTGCACCGCACGGCAAAGAGTGGCGCTGGATGATGGAACATGTGCTGGGTGTCTCAGCGAGCAGAACCCACAAGTTCGAAGTGGCATCCGTGCAAAGTAAAACCTATCCGTATTTATGCGCCTGCCGCGACCACCTGTTGACCGTGCGACGCCACAATAAGGTGATGCGCAAGGAGTCGGAATACCGCTGCCGCCATTGCGGCGAACTGTTACGTTTTAACGCTAACGGCATCACTAATTGCTGATTTTTCAATCACTCATTAGCAGCAAAGTCCCATTGTCACATCGCGCCGCATCCGTTACCCTTCCGGCCTTTTAGTCCTGGGTCTTTCAGAAACATGTTTCATAAAACGTTCTTATCTTTTCTGTTTATCAGTGCGCTGACACCGCTGAGCGCCTTCAGCCAGTCCGGCAACGCCATCAATAACTTCAGTCAGGCCAAAGCCGCTGCCGTGAAAATCAATCAGGGCGCGCCAACATTTTACTGCGGCTGCGATATCAGCTGGCAGGGGAAAAAAGGCACGCCGGATCTGCAATCCTGCGGTTACGCGGTACGTAAAAGTGAACAGCGCGCCAGCCGGATCGAATGGGAACATGTGGTTCCCGCGTGGCAGTTCGGCCACCAGATGCAATGCTGGCAGGATGGCGGGCGCAAAAATTGCGCGAAAAGCGCCGACTATCGCAAGGTTGAAACTGACCTGCACAACCTTGAACCGGCCATCGGTGAAGTGAACGGCGACCGCAATAATTTCATGTACAGCCAGTGGAACGGTGGCGAAGGTCAGTATGGCAGCTGTGAAATGAAAATCGACTTCAAAGCCAAAGCCGCCGAGCCGCCAGCCCGCGCCCGTGGGGCCATTGCGCGCACTTACTTCTACATGCGTGACCAGTACAAACTGAATTTATCCCGCCAGCAGACACAGTTGTTTACCGCCTGGGATCGCCAGTATCCGGTCACTTCATGGGAATGTGAACGCGATAACCGCATTGCCAGGGTACAGGGGAATCACAACCCTTACGTTCAGCAGGCTTGCGTGCAAAGAAAAAGCTAACCTACTATAGGGCACAATAGTCAGCGACAGGGCTGGCAACAGTTGCCAAAATAGCCCACTTCACCACTTTAAGGACAGCAGCCGCACATGCGCATACCCCGCATTTATCATCCGGAAATCCTGACCGCTCACAGCGAGATTGCGCTGAGCGAAGATGCCGCCAATCACGTCGGGCGCGTTCTGCGTATGCAGCCGGGTCAGGCGATTCAGTTATTTGACGGCAGCAACCAGGTCTTCGAAGCCAGCATCACGCAGGTTGATAAGAAAAGTGTGCGTGTCAGCCTGAATCAGGGCGTGCTGGCGGATAATGAATCCCCGCTGAATCTGCATCTTGGTCAGGTGATCTCGCGTGGCGAGAAGATGGAATTCACCATTCAGAAATCTATTGAGCTGGGCGTGAATACGATTACTCCGCTGTTTTCCGAGCGCTGTGGCGTCAAACTTGACGGCGAACGTCTGGAGAAAAAATTGCAGCAGTGGCAGAAAATCGCCATTGCCGCCTGCGAACAGTGCGGACGTAACCGTATCCCTGAAATTCGTCCGGCGATGCAGCTCGAAGCCTGGTGCAACGAGCAGGACGACAGCCTGAAGCTGAACCTGCACCCGCGCGCCAGCCACAGCATTAACACCCTGCCGCTGCCGGTAAGCCATGTCCGCCTGCTGATCGGTCCGGAAGGCGGTTTATCCGCTGAAGAAATTGCAATGACCTCCGGCTACGGATTTACTGATATCCTGCTGGGACCCCGTGTTCTGCGTACAGAAACCACAGCACTCACCGCGATTACAGCCTTACAGGTTCGTTTCGGCGATCTGGGTTAAGAGGAAACCAAATGATTAAGCTTGGCATCGTGATGGATCCGATCTCTTCCATCAACATTAAAAAAGACACCAGTTTCGCTATGTTGCTGGAAGCGCAGAGTCGTGGTTACGAACTGCATTACATGGAAATGAATTCCCTGTATCTGCGCGGCGGCGAAGGCCGTGCGACCACCAAAAAACTCAGCGTGAAGCAGGATTACGATGGCTGGTATGAGTTTGGCACAGAGCAGGATATCGCCCTGCAGGAACTGGACGTGATCCTGATGCGTAAGGATCCGCCGTTCGATACCGAATTCATTTATGCCACTTACATCCTCGAACGTGCCGAAGAAAAAGGCACGCTGATCGTCAATAAACCGCAGAGCCTGCGCGACTGTAACGAGAAGCTGTTCACCGCGTGGTTCCCTGAACTGACGCCAGATACGCTGGTTACCCGCAATGCAGCGCAGTTGAAAGCGTTCCATAAAGAACACACTGACGTGATCCTCAAGCCACTCGATGGCATGGGTGGCGCTTCCATTTTCCGTCTGAAACCTGAAGATGCCAACGTCTCCGTCGTTATCGAAACACTGACCGAACACGGCAGCCGTTTCTGTATGGCACAAAACTACCTGCCAGCCATCAAGGACGGTGACAAACGCGTTCTGGTGGTCGACGGCGAACCGGTGCCTTACTGCCTGGCGCGTATTCCGGCGCAGGGTGAAACCCGCGGTAATCTGGCTGCCGGAGGCCGTGGCGAAGCCCGTCCGCTGAGCGAAAGTGACTGGGCAATTGCCCGTACCGTTGCGCCAATCCTCAAGCAAAAAGGCCTGATTTTTGTCGGTCTGGATATTATCGGCGATCGTCTGACGGAAATTAACGTCACCAGCCCGACCTGTGCACGTGAAATCGAAGCCGCCTTCCCGATTTCCATCACCAGCATGCTGATGGACGCCATCGAGAAACGTCTGGCTTCACGATAAGCACAGATTAAAATCGATAAACGGGTTGTTCAGCATTGCTGGATAACCCGCTTTTTTTGGCGAGCCTGACGTAATAAACTGGCCTGCCTGCACTGATTTCAATTCTGAGGTTAAACATCCTGCATACCATGAATCTACAACATCACTTTCTTATTGCGATGCCTGGCCTGGATGAACCCCAGTTCAAACGTTCGGTCGTGTACATCTGCGAACACAATGAAGACGGCGCCATGGGGCTGGTGATTAACAAACTGGTCGACGATTTCACCATTGAAAGCGTACTCGACAAACTCGACATCACCCCCGAACCCCGTGACCTGAGTATTCGTCTTGATCGCCCGGTTTTTTCCGGGGGGCCGCTGGCAGACGATCGCGGTTTCATTTTGCATACGCCGCGCGAAGGTTTTGGCTCCAGCATCCGCATCTCTGACTGCACGATGATCACCACCTCGAAAGACGTGCTGGAAACGCTGGGCACGCCCGATCAGCCAAAAGATGTGCTGGTGGCACTGGGTTATGCCGCATGGGAACAGGGCCAGCTTGAAAAAGAATTACTGGAAAACTCGTGGCTGACCATTGAAGCCAGCAGCGATATTTTGTTCCGCACCCCCATTGCTGACCGCTGGCGCGAAGCAGCGAAAATGATCGGCGTTGACGTCGGACAGCTCGCCACCCATGCGGGGCACGCATAATGGCAAACCGCACGGTTTTTGCTTTCGACTTCGGCACCAAAAGCATCGGTCTGGCTATTGGTCAGGAAGTCACCGGCACCGCCCGTCCGCTGACCTCGTTTAAAGCGCAGGACGGCACACCGGACTGGCAGAAAATTGAAAAACTGCTGAAAGAGTGGCTGCCGGATCTGGTGGTTGTCGGTTTGCCGCTGAACATGGACGGCACAGAACAACCCCTGACCGCCCGTGCGCGCAAATTTGCCAACCGTCTGCATGGCCGTTTTGGCGTTCAGGTTGAACTGCACGACGAACGCCTGAGTACCGTAGAAGCCCGCGCTGATTTGTTCGATCGCGGCGGTTTCCGTGCGCTGGATAAAGGCAGCGTGGATGCCGCTTCCGCCGTCATTATTCTGGAAAGCTGGTTCGAGAAACAGTGGAGTCAGTCCTGATCTTCCGCCAGTAATCCCGCACGTTGCCGCTGCTGACGGCTTTGTGCGAACGTCTGCATGCCGGCCTGCGCGCCGGTTTGCAGGATATCCGCCAGCTGATGCGTTTTCCCTTCACGAATTAAATTGCACACCGCCGGTGTGGAGGTCAGCACTTCAAAAAGCGCTACCCTTCCCGCTTTTCTCCCATCCTTTTCTTCAGTCACCGCCAGTTTTTGCGCGATCACGGCCCGCAGGCTACCCGCCAGTTGCGCGCGGACAAACGCTTTTTCTTCTGCCGGAAACACATCAACCAGCCGGTCAATGGCCTGTGTGGCGTTGCGCGTATGCAGTGTCGCGAGAACCAGATGGCCGGTTTCTGCCGCCGTCAGCGCCAGCCGGATACTGTCAGTGTCACGCAGTTCGCCCAGTAACAATACATCCGGATCTTCACGCAGAGCACCGCGCACCGCTTCACCAAATGAACGCGTATGCAGCCCGAGTTCGCGCTGCTGAATCAGACAGTGCCTGCCAGTATGGATAAGCTCAATGGGGTCTTCCAGCGTAATAATATGGCGCTTCGCATGGCGGTTGAGATGATCAATCAGCGCCGCCAGCGTGGTGGATTTCCCGCTGCCCGTCGCGCCGGTGACCAAAATCAGGCCGTCTTCCTGCATAATCACATGCTGCAAGATATCCGGCACCCTCAATGCAGCCAGCTCGGGGCAACGGGCAGGCACCGGTCTCAGCGCCGCAGACAACCCGTGCAGTTGCTGAAAGATATTGAGCCGCATCCGCACGCCATCACCCAATGTCAGCGCTTTATCCACCTGTCCGGCCAGCTGCAAAGTATGTTGTTCATTGGCATCCAGCCACGCATGGATCAGCCCCAGCATCTGCGAAGCCTCCACCACCGGCAGATCTTCACAGCGACATAATTCCCCGTCAATGCGCAACACAGGCGGATAGCCGGTACAAAGGTGCAGATCGGAGGCATTTTGCTTTACACTACGTCCCACTAATCCATCAATATCCATGTTGAAATCCTCCTGAGTCCCTATGAGCCTTAGTCAGCAAAACGCTATTGAGCAGAACTTACAGAATGTCCGCGAGAAAATCGCAGCCGCTGCACAACATTGCGGCAGGTCTCCAGAAGAAATTACCTTGCTTGCAGTCAGCAAAACAAAACCTGCGAGCGCTGTCGAAGAAGCGATTGCCGCCGGGCAGTTAGCGTTCGGCGAAAACTACGTGCAGGAAGGCGTGGATAAGATTGCCCACTTTGCCGGACATCAGCCTGCGCTGACCTGGCATTTCATCGGGCCATTGCAGTCGAATAAAAGCCGCCTGGTGGCGGAGAACTTTGACTGGTGCCATACCATTGACCGCCTGAAAATCGCCCAGCGGCTGAACGAACAACGTCCGGCCGGTTTAGCGCCTTTACAGGTGCTGATTCAGGTCAACATCAGCGATGAGGCCAGTAAATCCGGCATTGCAGTGGGCGATATCGCAGAACTGGCCCGACAGATTATGGCGATGCCCCGCCTGATACTGCGCGGCCTGATGGCGATTCCGGCAGTGGAAACGGATCACGCGCGACAGCTTGAGGTCTTCGGCAAGATGCGGGATGCGCTGAAAGATTTACAAAATATTTGTCCGCAGGCCGATACGCTGTCGATGGGTATGACCGATGATATGCCTGCGGCAATTGCGGCTGGCAGCACGATGGTTCGCATCGGGACCGCCATTTTCGGTGCCCGTGATTACAGCATAAAACAGTAACCTTTATCTTTGGGTTTACTGCTTTACTCTTGATAGGCTCAATTCAGCCCCCATTAAAAGCAAGGAGCATGAATGCAACATCGCAAAATCAGTTTTATCGGCGCTGGTAATATGGCGGGCGCAATTATTTCCGGCCTGGTCGAAAGCGGCTATCCGGCAAATCTCATCAGCGTTTGTGCCCCTTCCACCACGCATCGCGATGCGCTGGCTGATAAATATGGCGTGCAAAGCAGCAGCGATAACAGCGGCTGTGCAAAGGAGGCGGATGTCGTTGTTTTGTCGGTAAAACCGCAAATGATGGCCGATGTGTGTAAAGCACTGCAAAAAGACGTGGATTTTAGCGACAAGCTGGTACTGTCGATTGCCGCAGGCGTCAGTGTGGCGCGCTTCTGCGAGTTGCTGGGCGATAATCTGAACATCGTGCGTATCATGCCGAACACGCCATCTCTGGTCGGGAAAGGCATGAGTGGCCTGTACGCACCTTCTCAGGTTTCTCAGGCAGACCGTGATTACAGCGGCGAACTGATGACCGCCGTCGGGAAAATTTGCTGGGTCGATACCGAAGAAGGTATCAACCACGTAATTGCCGCCGCAGGCAGCGCCCCGGCGTATTTCTTCCTGTTTATGGAAGCAATGCAGGCTGAAGCGCAACGTCTGGGTTTCAGCGCTGAAACCGCACGGATGCTGGTTGAGCAAGCCGCCAGCGGCGCCAGTGCTTTAGTCGCCGCCAGTCCGGACACGCCATTGTCACAACTTCGTGAGAATGTGACGTCCAAAGGCGGCACGACGTTTGAAGCTCTGAAGGTTTTCACCGACCGTAAATTACCGGAGATTGTCTCCGAGGCCATGCAGGCCGCCATTACCCGCGCGCAGGAAATGGAAAAACTGTTCTAATAAGAGCAAATAATAAAATAACACTGCCCAAAATCATTCGTGTTGCGTCAAGACGACACGCGAAGGATGAAGGGCATAGGAGAATTATGTTAACGCTGACGTTTCTGGTTAAAACCCTCATAGATCTCTACGTGATGGTTCTGCTACTGCGCATCTGGATGCAATGGGCACGTACAGATTTTTATAACCCGTTTTCACAGTTCGTGGTGAAAATTACTCAGCCCATTATCGGACCACTTCGCCGGATTATTCCGCCGCTGGGCCCGATTGACAGCGCGAGTTTGCTGCTGGCGTTTATCCTTTGCACCATCAAATTCCCGCTGCTGTTGCTTATTCAAAGCGGCGCTATTTTCTTTGGTCTGAGCAGCCTGCTGATTGGCCTGATAGGGCTGGTTAAAGCCGCCGGTTATCTGGTGTTCTGGCTGGTGATTATCCGCTCGCTGATGAGCTGGGTGAGCCAGGGCCGCGGGCCGATGGATTATCTGCTGATGCAGCTGACTGAGCCGCTGATGGCGCCAATCCGTCGTATTCTTCCGGCGATGGGCGGCATCGATTTCTCGGCGATGGTGGTGATCCTTATCCTCTATATGCTGAATTATCTGGGGATGGATCTGCTGGGTGCGTTGTGGTTCCAGCTTTAAGCCCGGCGTTCTGGCAATCTGATGCGCTGGTTTTGCGGCTGGTTATCCAGCCCAAAGCCAGCCGCGACAGCCTGGTGGGTTTGCATGGCGACGAACTGAAAGTCGCCATCACCGCCCCGCCGGTTGATGGTCAGGCGAACACACATCTGGTGAAATTTCTCGCAAAACAGTTTAAAGTCGCCAAAAGTCAGGTCAGCATTGAAAAGGGCGAACTGGGCCGCCATAAACAAGTCCGCATTACACATCCGCAAAATATCCCGACTGAGGTCGCGGTACTGCTCGCAGAATAACGTTTACGTCAGGACTCTCCCATGCAGAAAGTCGTATTAGCTACCGGCAACGCCGGTAAAGTGCGTGAGCTCGCACATCTTCTGGCCAGTTTCGGGCTGGACGTGGTCGCACAAACGGAACTCGGTGTTGAATCTGCCGAAGAAACCGGGCTGACGTTCATTGAGAACGCCATCCTGAAGGCCCGCCATGCGGCAGCGGTCACCGGTTTGCCAGCCATTGCTGATGATTCAGGTCTGGCGGTGGATTTTCTCGGCGGCGCGCCGGGGATTTACTCCGCACGCTACGCAGGCGCTGATGCCAGCGATCAGCAAAACCTCGATAAACTGCTGGTGGCGCTGAAAGACGTGCCACAGGGTCAGCGCGATGCGCAGTTCCATTGTGTGCTGGTGTATATGCGCCACGCTGAAGACCCGACGCCGCTGGTGTGTCACGGCAGTTGGGCTGGTGAGATTACCTTTGCCGAAGCAGGCGAAGGCGGCTTCGGTTATGACCCGATTTTTTATGTTCCTGCGCTGGGCAAGACCGCCGCAGAACTGACCCGTGAAGAAAAAAGTGCGGTCTCGCACCGTGGACAGGCACTGAAACTATTGCTTGCCGCGATGAAAGAGGCTGTACAGAAGAATGCGTAAGTTACCGCCGCTGAGTCTCTACATCCATATTCCGTGGTGCGTGCAAAAATGCCCTTACTGCGATTTCAACTCGCACGCGTTAAAGGGTGAAGTGCCGCATGACGATTATGTCGCGCATCTGCTGGCTGATCTGGATGCAGACCTGCATCTGGTGGGCGGACGCAGTGTGGGGACGATTTTTATCGGCGGCGGAACCCCAAGTCTGCTGAGCAGCGAAGCGATGCAGAATCTGCTCGACGGCGTGCGCGCGCGTTTGCCGCTCGATGCTAATGCTGAAATCACCATGGAAGCTAATCCGGGCACCGTCGAAGCAGACCGCTTCAGCGGCTATCAGCGCGCCGGTGTGAACCGTATCTCCATTGGCGTGCAAAGTTTTGATGCGCAGAAACTGGAGCGTCTGGGGCGTATTCATGGCCCTGACGAAGCCACACGCGCGGCGCATCTGGCGACCGGCCTGAACCTGCGCAGCTTCAATCTGGATCTGATGCACGGCTTGCCGGATCAGACGCTGGAAGAAGCGCTGGACGATTTGCGTCAGGCTATTGCACTCAACCCGCCGCATTTGTCGTGGTATCAGCTGACTATTGAGCCGAACACAATGTACGCCTCGCGTCCGCCGACCCTGCCGGATGACGATGCACTGTGGGATATTTTCGAGCAAGGCGATCAGTTGCTGACTGCCGCCGGTTATCAGCAGTATGAAACCTCGGCGTATGCCAAACCGGGCTACCAGTGTCAGCACAATCTGAACTACTGGCGCTTCGGGGATTATCTCGGCATCGGTTGTGGCGCGCATGGCAAACTGACGCAGCCCGACGGGCAAATCCTGCGTACCGTAAAAACCAAACATCCTCGCGGCTATATGCAGGGACGTTATATGGACAAACAACATCCGGTCGAAACCGAAGATTTGCCGTTTGAATTCTTCATGAACCGCTTCCGCCTGCTGGAAGCCGCGCCGCGTGAAGAGTTTGGTCTGTATACCGGGCTGGATGAGTCGGTGATACGCGCACAGCTTGACGAAGCGATCACCAAAGAATATCTGGTGGAAACCGCCACGCACTGGCAGATCACCGGCAAAGGAAAATTATTCCTCAACTCACTGCTGGAGCTGTTTTTGGGGGAGTAAGGTGCAGTTCACAAAGGACGGTTCGTTTTCCAACAAAAAAACCGCGTAATCGCGGTTTTTTTGTGTCTGTCATTTAGCCGGTTACTTTTTCAAATCCGCCAGCAAGGCTTTGTGCTGAGTATCCAGATTCGTCACACGCTTACAGACGTCATCGCCAAAGGCTTTGAACTCTTTTTCCTGCTTGTTCCACTCTTCCTGAATGGCTTGCTGCAGCCCGCCAAGATTACCCATCATCGCCTGCAACGGATTCCCACCGCTGGTAGCCTGTTTGAGGCCCATTTCGTTGATGCTGTCCTGCATCACGCCGCCCATGGTTTGTTCCATCAGCTTCTGACCGTTTTGCTTAACCTGATCCACCGCTTTATGGTGGAAGGTCAGACCGTCGGCGCGGTGCTCAATGATCAGGTTCATTTGTTGCTTCAGTTGCTTGTCGAGCGTGACCAGACGGTTACGCACGTTGCTGTCGGTGCCCAGTTTCTCGACGATCACCCGATCTACCGCCACGCGGCCTTTTTCGAGATGCGCCGTCGCACCCTGATCAATCCACGGCAGGTCGCGGCGCAAACCGGCCTGATAATCGATCGCTTCCTGACGCTGTCTGGCGCTCAGGGTCATGTCTTTACCGTTGAGGGTCACGTTACCATTTGGCGTGATCAGCAAATCACCGCTGTTGCCGACCACCTGAACGGTCTGCGGCTTAATGATCACATCATCTTTAGGCTGTACGGCACACTGATAGTCCGCCTGTGCGCTCCACGCACTGAGAGCCAGCAACGCAGCAAGTCCGGTTTTTACCACTCCACTTTTTACTAACATGTACTCTCCCTTAAGACAGCAAACTCAAAAAATTGAACGGCCAATACGTTGCGCCAGTAGTTCTAAGGCAGCAATACCTGCCAAAGAGTTCCCTGCCGCGTCAAGTTCCGGCGACCATACCGCGATACACATCTCCCCCGGCACCACGGCAATAATACCGCCGCCGACACCGGATTTGCCCGGCATCCCGACGCGATAGGCGAACTCACCCGCACCATCGTACATACCGCTGGTCACCATCATCGCATTAATCTGCCGTGCCTGACGGGCATCAATGAGCGGTGTCTCGCTACCCAGCGGATGCCCTTTATTGGCCAGATACACAAAGGTGCGCGCCAGCTCTTCACAGCTCATGCGCAATGCGCAGTAGTGAAAATAGGTGTGCAAAACGGTGATGACGTCGTTGTCGAAATTACCGAAAGACTTCATCAGATACGCAATCGCCGCATTGCGGTCGGAGTGCTCAAACTCGGAACGCGCAACGTGCCGATCGTAGTTGAGATCTGCCGATCCGGCCAGCTGACGCACCACTTCCAGCATTCTCTGCTTCGGTGCCGAAAGCCGGGTTTGCAGCATATCGCAGACCACCAGTGCGCCCGGATTGATGAACGGGTTACGCGGTTTACCCTGTTCCAGCTCAAGCTGTACCAGAGAATTGAATGGCTGACCGGACGGCTCTTTGCCGACACGCTGCCAGATTTCGCTTTCCTGATAACGGGTCAGCGCCAGCGTCAGGCTGAGAACTTTTGAGATCGACTGGATCGAGAAACGAATATCGGCATCACCGGCACGAAAGATCTCCCCTTTCGTGGTACACACGGCGATTCCTAAATGATCGGGGCTGACTTCCGCCAGAGCAGGAATGTAACCGGCCACTTTACCCCGACCTATCAGCGGCCTGACCTGCGCAAGAATATCTTCCAGCAAACTGTTATCAAGTTCGGTACCCAACGTCCTGCCTCCAGATGTAACAAAGGTGCCGGAAGGCACCTTTATGAGATTCAGAGATCCTCAGGATCTGCCTAAATCATTCGAGTTGTATCAAGGCGACAACTGAACTTATCCCCGGGAGCTTACAAAAGTAAGTGACCGGGGTAAGTGAAGGCAGTCAACGCAGAGACAATTCGAAGGATGACGGCAGAATCAGTCCCACCAGATATCGAATAACTCAGAAACTTCCACGTCTTCCATTTTATGGTCTTCTAACCATTTTTTGACCAGCGCACGTTGTTCATCAGTGCAATGGCCGATGTCCTGACGGCAAACCAGACCTTCCCATTGCAGATAGCCACTGCCGTCGAAGGCCAGCTTGTTTGGCTCGATCACACCGTCAATGAATTTATCCAGTGATTCGTCAATGGTTTCTACCGCGGTACCTTCCGGGAAACGCCATTTTACAGAGAAGCCCAGTTCCTGGAACTCGGCAATGTGTAACTTCTTACGTAAACGACGACTGCGATTTGTAGCCATTATTGCTTCCTCTCAAACATCAGATCCCATACGCCGTGGCCTAAACGCTGGCCACGCATTTCGAACTTGGTCACCGGGCGGGATTCCGGACGCGGGACATAATTGCCCTCCTGCGACAGGTTCACCCAGTTTTCTAAACTGGTCATGACGTCAAGCATGTGCTCCGCATAAGGCTCCCAGTCGGTTGCCATGTGGAATACACCGCCCACTTTCAATTTTTTGCGCAGCTTCTCAACGAACTCCGGCTGCACGATACGGCGCTTATTATGACGCGCTTTGTGCCACGGGTCAGGAAAGAATAGCTGCACCATGTCAAGCGAGCCATCCGGAATCATTTTTTCCAACACTTCGACCGCATCGTGACACATTACGCGCAGGTTACTGACACCCTCTTCATGCGCGGTCGCAAGACAGGCACCGACGCCAGGCGAGTGAACTTCAATGCCGATGAAATTCTGGTCCGGGTTCTGTTTCGCCATCGTGACCAGCGAGGTGCCCATCCCGAAACCGATTTCCAGCACAACCGGTGCCGGGCGACCAAACAAGGCATCAATTGCCAGAGGTTCTGCCTGAAACTCCACGCCCATCACCGGCCAGAAATTGTCCAGCGCGAATTGCTGACCTTTGGTCAGACGGCCCTGACGGCGGACAAAACTACGGATACGGCGCATCGCGCGACCGTTCTCGTCGAACTCCGGTGAAATGACGTCGTTTTTCATGGTGTTTCCACTCCGATTGGCAAGACGCGGTACACGCGCGCGGATGCCTGTGCTTTGGTCACTGAATATAAGGAAAGGCGCATTATCCAAACTTACTCCCGATTAGCAAGGTTTGACGGCAGGAAATCCGTCAATACAGTGCGGAAAGTTCCGGTTTACAGCCAGACGGGAACTGTGATGTGATCAGCCCCGTCTTTTAACCCTGCCGGACTGTAATTCACCCATGATGGAAACCCCTGGTTTTATGGAAGCAAAAAGTTTTTCGCCGCTGGTGCTCGACTGGTATCAGCGCTATGGCCGCAAAACGCTGCCCTGGCAAATCGCAAAAACCCCCTATAAAGTCTGGCTTTCTGAAGTGATGTTGCAGCAAACGCAGGTAGCGACTGTCATCCCGTATTTTGAACGCTTTATGGAACGTTTCCCGACGGTGTCTGATCTCGCCGCCGCGCCACTCGATGAAGTACTGCATCTGTGGACCGGGCTGGGTTACTACGCCCGCGCACGAAACCTGCATAAAGCGGCACAAACTATCGTCAGCCAGCACAGCGGCGTATTTCCAACAACCTTTGATGAAATTCTTGCGCTGCCCGGCATTGGCCGTTCCACAGCGGGTGCCGTTTTGTCGCTGGCACTGAATCAGCATTACCCCATTTTGGACGGCAATGTGAAACGCGTGCTGGCCCGCTGCTACGCCGTTGACGGCTGGCCGGGCGAGAAGAAAACCGAAAATAAACTGTGGGCGATCAGTGAAGACGTCACACCTGCCGAAGGGGTCGCGCAGTTTAATCAGGCAATGATGGATCTGGGTGCGATGGTGTGTACCCGCAGTAAGCCGAAATGCGAGCTATGTCCGGTGAAGTCAGGCTGTGAAGCCTATGCACATCACAGCTGGGCAAAATATCCGGGGAAAAAACCCAAGACGACGTTACCGGAAAAAACGGCCTTTATGCTGATGATCCAGCAGGAGGATAAAGTCTGGCTGGAGCAGCGTCCGTCCGTCGGCCTGTGGGGCGGATTGTTCTGCTTCCCGCAATATTCGACCGAAGACGAACTCACGCTGGGGCTGCAAAAATACGGTGTTACGCAAAATGCGTTGCAGCAGCAGACCGCTTTTCGTCACACTTTCAGCCATTTCCATCTGGATATCGTCCCGATGTGGTTAAATCTGCGTTCTCCGGCAGGTTGCATGGATGAAGGTGCGGGTCTCTGGTATAACTTAGCGCAACCACAATCCGTCGGGCTGGCTGCGCCGGTTGAACGTCTGCTGATGCAATTAGCAAAACAGACCACTGGCAAATAACCGCCCCAAAAGAACGATCGATAAGGAATTAGCATGAGCAGAACGATTTTTTGCACCTTTCTCAAGCGCGATGCCGAAGGGCAAGACTTCCAGCTGTACCCTGGCGAGATTGGCAAACGTATTTTCAATGAAATTTCTAAAGAAGCCTGGTCACAGTGGATGGCCAAACAGACCATGCTGATCAACGAAAAGAAACTCAGCATGATGAACCCGGATGACCGTAAATTGCTGGAACAGGAAATGGTGAATTTTCTGTTTGAAGGTCAGGACGTTCATATCGAAGGCTACACCCCGCCATCAAAATAATCATTTGTAACAATGGTTGAAACATTAAGGCAGGCGCTCCGGGCGCCTGCTTCTTTCAGCAGAAACGGCTTGTAAGATGAAGAAAATTTTAGCTTTGCTGATTATCGCGCCAATGTTGATCTCCTGCTCCGGCAGTAAGAAAAACCAGTTCAACGAAGCTTATGTGAAAGATACCAACGGATTCGATATTTTGATGGGGCAGTTCGCCCATAACATCGAAAACATCTGGGGCATAAATGAAGTGCTGATCGCGGGTCCGAAAGACTACGTGAAATATAGCGATCAGTATTACACCCGCAGCCACATCAACTTTGATGCGGGTACCATCACCCTCGAAACCATTTCAGGCACCGATCCGGCCGCCAGCCTGCGTAAGGCAATTATCAGCACCTTGCTGGTGGGCGATGACCCGGGTAACGTTGATCTCTATTCAGACGTCAACGATATCCAGATCAGCCGTGAACCGATGTTGTACGGTCAGGTTCTCGACAACACCGGTCAGCCAATCCGCTGGGAAGGCCGCGCAGCCAGCTTTGCCGACTATCTGATCCAGAACAAGCTGATGCGTCGTCAGTCCGGTCTGCACGTGATTTATTCCGTGACGATTCAGATGGTGCCAAACCACCTGAATCAGCGTGCGCATAAATACCTGCCGATGATCCGGGAAGCGTCCGCGAAATATGGTGTCGATCAGTCGCTGATACTGGCGATCATGCAAACAGAATCGGCCTTTAACCCGTATGCGGTCAGTAATGCTGATGCGCTGGGTCTGATGCAGGTTGTGCAGCACACCGCAGGCGTAGATGTATTCAAATCTGAAGGGAAATGGGGCAAACCGAGTCGCAGCTATCTGTTTGATCCGCAGAACAATATTAATACCGGCACCGCGTATCTGGCGATGTTGCAAAACGTGTATCTGGGGAATATCAGCAACCCGACATCGCGTCGTTATGCGGTGATTACTGCTTATAATGGTGGGGCGGGCAGCGTGTTGCGCGTGTTCTCAAGTAATAAAACTCAGGCGTTTAACATCATCAACAATATGTCACCGGGCGATGTCTACACCACCCTGACGACCAAACATCCGTCCGGGGAATCGCGCCGCTATCTGTATAAAGTGAACAATACTCAGCGCAGCTATCGCCGCGTGGATTAGCATTTTGTCAGCAAATGGCCCTGAAACGGAGGCAGAATAGCCGCCGTTTCAGGGCAAGACTTGTTCGATCGCCTTCAGATAACGGGAAATAACGATCTTTTCATCGAACTCCCTGACCATCTTTTTCCTGCTCTCATTACCCATTTCCAGGCGTTGCACATGAGTCATATTAATGAGCCGCTCCATCGCCCGCGTTAAGCAGTCCGTATCTTGCGGCTCACACAGAAAGCCATTTATCCCGTCATCTACCGTATCCTGACAGCCAATATTACGGGTGGTAATCAGCGGCTTTCCCATCGCTCCGGCTTCAAGTAATGATTTCGGCACGCCTTCACGATAAAAAGAAGGCAGCACAATACAATCAACCTGCGCGATTTCCTGCTCAACATTATCGGATGTCCCCAGATATAGAATATTACCTTCCTCAATCCAGGCGGCCATACGCTCAGTCTTCACCGCTGCCGGATTGCTAACATCCAGAAATCCCAACAAGCGAAATTCGCAGCGTTGACCATGACGTTTCTTGAGTTTACGTGCGGCTTCAACATAATGCTCAACCCCTTTGGAATAAAGCATGCGTGCAATCAGGGTGAAACGCACGACATCATCGTCGGGTGCCGGTGTCACATTAAAACGAACCAGATCAACCCCAGAACCCGGTAACCGTTCGGTATGTAAGTAATCAGGTAGCATTTCAGTCAGGAATAATTCGCGGTCATCCTCATTTTGGAAAAATATTTTGGCCGCGTAGCGCTGGCTGAACCGATACAGGTGCTGACAGATTACCCTTACCATCCCTTTGCTCATGAAAACACTGCCCAGTCCGGCGATATTATTAATGGCTGGAATATTCAATACCTTTGCTGCGAGCGTAAAGTAGATATTATTTTTAGGTGTAAAATTCAGAATGACATCCACTTTTTCTTTACGTAACACATACCAGGACGAAAGCAGAGTAATAGAATCTTTAATAATGCTAGTCCCACCAGAGTCTATTTTCACTGAAACGGTTTTACATCCCAGTTCAGCAAGCCGGTGAGTATATTCATCCACAGGTGAGATGGCTATAACCTGATAGCCACTCTCTAACAGCGCAAGAATAGTATTTTTACGAAAATTATAAAGATACCAACTGGTGTTGGCGGTGATTGCGATGGTGTTTTTCTTATCGATTCCGTTCAAAATTATAGTTCCTTTTTGTGGCAGAAAATAACTTTCAACTCTTATTGCAATACATCCTGATTTATCCTTAAAGATTTCCAGCATGAATCAGAATACTTTTCTATTGCAGGAAGATTGTTACCTGTCGCAGCATTGACATTACAAATGCTGTAATCTCCTTTACTTGCAGATGAACTCCGATTATCAAAAATGTGAAAATTATTATTAACATGAATTTTAGGAATTGCCGATTTGATGAGAATACCTCTGACAACCTTGTCGAAGATATTACCTTTGATCGTGACGTTATCAGGAACAGTCCCTCCCGCATGCCTCAGGCTTATCACAATAGCAGCCATTCCATGCACATCAGTGAAATGATTACGACTGATCATAATGTTATAAATGCGCTGAAGCGAAGTGTTAGGTTCCAGATCAATGCTGCCTGGCATTCCTTTACGTGAAATACGGGTAAAGCGATTTCCATCAATAAGGATATCATGCCCGTCAATAATACTAATGCCATTACGGTTACTGAAGTTAACGCCGTCAAAGATGACGTTTCTTATCACAATATGGTGGTTTGAAACAACATTCCCCTGCCCGACATAAACTCCATCGCCACGAAACCCTGTGAGGTTTAAATTTGAAAGCGTAACATCGTGCGCATTGAATATACTGATCAGAGGATTATGTTCTGCAAAGCCGTTTTTTTCTGCGCCGCCAATAAAAGAAATCCCCGAAATTTGCACATTACTGACAGCCCTTGTGCTATCGCCCGAAGAAATATTTATCACGCCAACAGTATCCGGTAAGGTAAAAGTCTGTTGAATTTGCGCACCTTTTTCACCGGAAAGCGAGGTATTGCTGTCAATGAAGAGAGGATGACTGAGGAAACAGCCAGGGTGAATTATTTTAATCTGCGTATTTTTTATTTCCCTCTCTTTAAAAAAGTGATAAATGTCAGGCGTAATCAGGCAGTCAACGATGACTGTCTCAGCCCGACATAAAGAGCCGCTCATCAGCACTATCAGTACGACGCAACAAAAACAAAGAGGATGTTGCACCCTAAGCGCTCCTGCGGGAAAGCAAATAATCTTTATAGTGGCTGAAGAAATCAAAGCGAATTCTTTCTAATAACTCAGGTTGATAAAAACGCGCCTTATTAAACGAGTAGTGCGCCATCATTAACATTTCATGACGGTTATTCAGTAATTTCTCAATGTTTTTTGCCAACCCATTGGCATCATCGGGCTTATGCAAATATTCGCTTTGACATAACTCAGGCATTCCTCCGGCAGAACTGGTGATCACGGGGCAGGCTCGCGACATGGCCTCTATCACAGCCCGTGGCAACCCTTCCTGATTACTCGGCTGCACATAGAGATCGACAGTATCAAGAAATGAAAAAATGTCTTTCCCCGGCGTCCTTGGTCCGGAGAAAATAATATTGTCACGCAGGGATAATTCATCAATCATTTTAATATTCTTGAATTTACTTCCCGCACCCGTGATTTCAAGAACGATCGAAAAACCTCTTTTTTTTAGCCGATAAATTGCTTGATAAAGGGTATTAAAACCTTTGTGTGGACTGTCAAGAGAAGCAATCATACCTATTTTGAAAGGCCCGCTGGAAGACGCAGTGATTTTATGCAGCCTTTGATTAAGAACATAAGCCGAAGTCGGCAATAATTCTACGTTAGAAGCAGACACTACATGATGTCTGTTGGGATAGCGTTTTTGCAAAAAACTGCCTGTCACATAAATAGCACCCCAGGCTTTTTTAATCGCCTGCTTCACTCGCCAGGTTAATACCGGGGCATAGAGTAATCCTTTCAATGAGCCGTATCCGACCATCGCATCCCAGGGGCATGCGACCACCTCAACGACATAAGGAATATTCATCTGCCGCGCAAGCTTTGCGGTAATAAGACCTGTTTCGCTGGGTAACCTGATCACAACGCCATCACAGCCCCTGAGAGCCTCTTTAATTGCGATGACATTTTTACGGGAGGGTAATAACACAGACTTCAAAGAGGAATGATTTTCTATTTTTTTGAAAACCATTCCGTTGCCGCTGGCCAGAGTCCAGTGCGGCGAAAATGAGGAATCACTTTTATAACGGGATAAAACTATTATTTCATCAAAATGATGCAAATACCGGGCAAAAGCAGAATAAGGAAGTTTACCAGGAGAATATACTTTCTCATCGTGATGAATAAAATAGTGGTCATGCGCAAAAACCATTTTCATGGTAATTCCTTAACTTTCATTGCAGGAGATCCAGCATACACCCCCGCAGTCAGGTGTTTTTTGGTAACAGAATTCGCCGCTACCACGACGTCAGAATCAATGACCGAACCTGCCAGGATCCTTACTCCGCATCCCACCCATACATTTGAAGCAATACAAACATTTCTCAGGTCGAGCGACTGATATTTAAAGGGCTGTCCGCACAATTCGTAACGATGTTCAAAGGAGATGATCGAAACAGAATGTGCAAACGATACATCACTGCCCACAGAAATATTTCCGGCAGCATCAACATAAGCGCGTTCATGAAAACTGATATTACTACCCAGTGAGAGGTTTTGCGGATTTTTGAATACGCACCATCGTCCGATATAGACATTCTCTCCGCACGTTTTTACCAGCGTACGAATAAGAATATAACGGATCCCTACCCCGATTCCTCCGGGAAAACCGGAGAAGACATCCAGAAGATAAGCGCGGAAAATTTGCGGTAAAAGAGACGTTATGGCACATAAAACGAGAATAACTCCCCGCCAGCGACGAAAAGACGCACGGCCAGTTTTAATATTTTCAGGCATATAACCTCAATATTTCTGTCGCATTCTGCCCGATTGAAAAACGGCCTGTTATAACATCAGTATTAATTTTTCTCGTTGCTGACTGAGTCATCAATACATCAATCTCTGACGTCCATGCGCAGAGATCGCTGAGTGACTGATGGGAAATACGCTCAGTCACATCAATAAGCCGCGGAACGTGCAAGGACGCGATGACCGGCAATCCGGCAGCCTGAGCTTCAATAGCCGCAAGCCCGAGACCTTCGTGCAGCGACGGGAACAGGAACACATCCATAACATCGCGTAAAATTAACAATGCATCGTTTCTTGCGCCGGTCAGGATAACTTTGTCAGCAAGACCCCGCTCAACGGCTCTTTTGTGTAAGTCTTTTCGCAAACTTCCTTCACCGACAATCAGTAAACACACATCTTGATCCCGGTATTGCGACAGTATTTCAAGCAGGAATTTGTGATTTTTGACGGATTCCATTCGCCCGACGGTTCCCAATACGAACGTGCTTTCAGCAATGCCCAGATCATGTTTAAGGCTGGTGGGAGCAGTAGACACAAGACGATGGAAATCTTTACCACAGGGAATAATATTGACCACAGGCGCCCCTGTTTTATAGTGGCAACGCGCTGAATCTTCACTTACCGCGACGCAACAGGTTGAATAACGCTTAGCCAGGAAAATTTTGAAACTGATTTCAACGCGTTTTATCGGACCAGCATTTTGGTAGTGCAGCGTTCGATCTGAATGAGCATGGGAAATAATCCGTCCTATTCCACACCTTTTAGCAATGTACGCCACGAGACCATTATTGAAGCTGACATGACTATGACAGACGTCATATTTGTTCTTCCTGAAAACGGAGAATAAGGCAGCCAGGTATTTCAGCGGTTTTTTATAAGAAGGAATATGTATTATTTTGCAATCCATAGCTAATAAAGCATCTTCGTAAAACCCTTTATGGGGCTTATCGACGATAAAGGTGTGTTGAATACTTCCTGAGGTTTCTATCGCAAAATCAAAAAGCCAGCTTTCAATCCCACCGATATCCAATTGACCTAACAGGTGTACAACTTTAATTTTCTTCATCTGATGTCCCTGAGGCATAGGTTCTTAAATAAAGGAGTATGGAGAAAATAACCAGTGGCATAATTAGCAATTGTTTTCTGAAAACGGCATCCCCCACGCTTCCAAAAGTATAATCGGTACGGATAGCGTAGAACCCAACCAACGTCATTACGGCAGAATAAATCAGGACACACATAATCGATGACATCAGTCTGGAGTCCAAAATGAGTGTGGTATATTTTATTGTTCTGATAAGCACAAAAACTATAGTCACAATGACACAGAGCGCAGGTAGTAATGTAAACCCTTCATAATTCATCCACTGCGCAGGGTTAGGGGCCATATACATAAAAGCAAAAATCATTGGCCAGTTAATAATCAGCAGAATAGATTTGAAAAATGCGGCCAGCATGAGAATAAAAAAAGCTCCTAACGTGATGAACTTCATTGCCCGGTAATATTCCAGAGTAAAAACCACATACAGAAGTGCCGTTACGGGAGAATAAGGTCGGAGCAGGAAACAATAGCCAGCCAGCATCAGTATCACAACGGCCTTGAATAATCGCATCACTTTCCCCTGCGTCTTACAAAAATCGACTAACGCCAAAGCCAGAAGGATTGTCAGAAAGAGAATGAATATATCTTTACCAAAAACTGAAGAGAAATAATTAAACGTCGGAGAAACAATAATCAGGGATATCAGAACACAGCGAAAATCAACTGAACTCACATTAGAAAACAATCGACTCATTGCCGCGATGCTCATCAATTTAAACATAAAATTGAAAATAACAATATAAAATGGATCTTTGGCAGGCATCAAACTATAAAATATATGAACTGGCACCCCGAAAATAAAGAAAGATCCCGGCCCTTCAGTCATGCCGTTCTCATGCATTGCGGCCATTCTCGCCACAGCACCGGATAAAATTTCACTCAGCGAATTATTTGACAGTAAAAAATTATAATATCGTACGGCATCTATTCCGGGGAAAATATTAAAAACATTAATACAATAAAAAGTATAGATAGCAGAAAATAATAATGCCGCAATGATCAAATAATTATACCGGGCCCCAGGAATGGTAATCGCGGGAATGCTCAACGCGGTCAAAGTAAAAATCACCCCGCCTGCAGCATCACGGGCATCAAAAATAAGATGTGTTATACACACAGAAGTGAGCATCATCAAACAAAGGTAAATAACACCACGTTTAAAATCAATATTCACTGTTACCTCACTGGTCGCTTTCTGTCACAGGCCTGAACACAGTTATATACATCAGCAAAGCAACAAAACTATTTGAGAAAAACAATACCCATGGTACAGAAAACACATTCATAAACTTACAGACCAAGAATAATATGACACAGTGAATAACCCCACCTGTAAAAGTACAATAAGAAATTGCTTTACTCTTCCCATAAAAAAAACAAGTCGATGCCATAATCAGATAGAACCCCTGCGATAAAAATGCAGGAACCATAATGACTACAAATCGTTTAACGTCCTTATACTCCTCACCCGCCACCAGATTGTATATTCCCTCGGGAATTAACTGTGCCAAAATGGTTACCAGTGTGCTCAGAAAAAAATACCCAACGAAGATCAGCGTAAAGTGTTTACGGCTGATTTTATTATTTTTCAACTGACTGTACAGGTGAGGTGTTAATGCTTTATTCAGGGCCATCAGCACCACAGTAATAATTACGCTTAACTGAAATGATGCAGAGTAATTTCCCAGCGTGGAACTGGAAAAATAGTTACTGATCATAATCCTGTCCAGTCCTGACCGGGCCAGGAAGCTCATATTATGAATAATGAGTGGAATACCAAAAAGTAGCAATTGTGATGATGTTTTTTTAACGGTATCAAAACAAAAATCAGCCTGCTTCAGCCAGTTTCTGTTGGACCATGAAGAAATAAATATTGAAATCAGGAAACCAAGAATAATCGCGTAAACCCTGATTTCATAGCTTACCTTAAAACAGTACAGGAACAATAATGTGATAACGAATGACATTGCTGCATTAAGGACTTGAGCAGTCATGTATTTCTTCGCTTCTTTCCTGGACTGATTAATCGATACGAGGTTTGTATAAATACATTGAAAATATCCCGCAATCGCGGCAAGAATAATTATATCACTCGGATAAAAAGCATATACCCCAGCAACGCAAAGGATAAAGGCAACGGATGATATAATGACAGAGGAGAAGAAATAGTCTGCCGAGTTGTAATCTTCTTGCGTATATTCGTACTTAATTATTGCGGCAGATGCGTTTAGTCCAATGAAGACAAAGAAGACCGCAACATAGGCATTAAATAAGGATATTTTCCCATACTGCTCAGGGCCTAAAGCACGTGAGAGAACAGGGAGAAGAAGGAAGGGGAAGATTTTTACAATCAGTTCCCCTCCGACATAAATAATACTATCACTGAATATCTTTCTCATTATTTTTCACTAACTGGCATGATAAGCATCGTGATTCAGTCTTGATTGTCAAAAATAAGAATCTCTGTTAACCCCTGCAATATCAAAACTCAGTGGTAAACTCTCATGTTTCAGGCGAATGATATTCATAAATTTCTTTTTTCCCATAGTTATAAAAACCAGAAGGTTTATTAACTACTGCGTTGAGTATCACTCCATTAATATCAATGTTATTTCTGTTAAATACTCTGATTGCGGATTCTATTTCACGCACTGTGCTCTGCTCAAATTTAGCGACCAGCATAGAAATACCTGCGTACCTACCTATAATAACGGCATCGCTTACCGCAAGGACTGGTGGCGCATCAAGTATGACGAAATCATAATTGTCTGAGGCCCAATGAATAAGATCGTGATACTGCTTACGCAGCAAAAGCTCTGAAGGGTTTTTTGACCACTTCCCGCGAGTGATAATATCCAGTCCGGGGATTTTAGTACTCTGAACAGCTTCCTGACACGTGATTGAACCCGTAATCGCATCGGTTAACCCGACGTTCTTAACATCGAAGATCCGATGCGCATATCCTTTTCGCATATCACAGTCAATATATAAGACCCGCTTGTCAGCCTGACTCACCACCACTGCAAGGTTGGAGCTGATGAATGTTTTCCCTACCTCCGGAGTGGCACCGGAGATCATCAACACATTTGAACGAGCTTCCATCATCGAGAAATACAAACTGGTTCTTAAATTCCTCAGAGCTTCTATCGCAATATCTGATGCTTTTTCAAGTGCTAACAAACTAACAGGCCGAGTATCACTCATAGAATGAGAATAGTGATCATTCCTCCACTCTGACAGAGGCACATTTGAAACGACATTAAGACCGATATCTTCAAGTATTTCTGCGGAGTCGATACCCTGCTGTAATGAGACCTGTGCCAGTATAAATCCAACTGATGAAATCAATCCCAGGCAAGCAAAGATAAATATTACCAGGACTTTATCAGGCTTAACCGGTTTTAATCCTGTGACGGCACTGTCGATAATTCTGACAGAGCCAATAGTACTTGCCTGGCTGATTTTAAGTTCTTGCTGCTTATTCAACAACTGCATATAAACGAGCTGACCCGATTGGACATCACGCGTCAATCTGACGACTTCCTGTTGCGTCAGAGGTAAGGTGCTGACTTTTTCATTCAGATTTTTCTTTTCATCTTTCAGAACCTGGATTTTTTCAATCAATGCTAAATAAGCCGGATGTTGTGTTGTATATAACTTTGAAATTTCGGTTTCTTTAAGGATAAGCTGATTAATCTGACCATCGAGTTGCACCATGCTATCGAGAGTTGATTTTGCTTCCATCGGTAAATCTACGGAATTGTTACGGCTTCTGAAGGCGTTTAATTTCGTTTCCGCGATTCCGAGATTGTTTTTTACCTGCGGAAGCTGACTCTTAATAAATCCCAGACTTTTCTCCGCTTCTTCCGCTTTTCGGTGAATACTTTGACGAGCATAGCAATCAATGATTGTCTGAAGGATGCTCTTAATTTGTTTACGATCCCTGCCATTGTAGCTAATAGTCAAAATACCGGTATCTTTGCCCTGATCGATGACGTTGACATTGGCTCGTAACTCCTCAATGACCTTGAGTGTTTCAACTTTGGTAACAGAAAACTTATCTCCCTTAAGAGCATGTATTTCGTTCACTTCAATACGAAATTCAGGAGTTTCCAGCATCTTCCCTGCCGTTCCAGATACGGTAGTACCGGACGGTGACGTTATCTGATACTCAGCATCATTGAGAATTTCAAGCGTATAAGAACCTCCGATAACACCTCTGCGTGGCTCAAAGATATCCACCGCGATCCGCGGTACTCCAGGCTGTGAGTAACGTCGTATCGCCTCTCCAATGATGGGGAAACTGATAAAACGAACTTCAGTATCCAGATTCAGTTTAGCAACCGTTTCTCCAAGGATTGCCCGGGAGGTAACCAGTTGCATTTCTGTTGCAGAAACAGGCGATTTCGCCGGCAATAATTGCGAGATATTACTCATCATGTCGATTTCACCTGAGTGATCGACCTGAACTAAAGCGTCAGCATGATAAACCGGAGATGATAAAAAGGCATATAACAAACCGATAAAGACAAAAATAAAGGTAATCACAATAATAATGTATCTTTTATCAATGATAGCGCCCATATTTTTACGTAAATCAAACTCGTCCGGGATACATTTATTTCCTGACTGACCCGTCATTTTTCCAATCATTTTAAACCCTGATAATTTAAAGCAGCCTTCCAGCCAGATACTGACTCTTTTATAAGAGAGAATATATAATCAAATGCTTCCATATCTTTTCCATAAGGATCGGGAATTTCTTTCCGCTGATTCCAGTGGCCCAGCAGCATAATTTTCCCTCTGATTTCGGGTAAAGAATGAGTGATGGCACTGATATGTGTCCGCTCCATCACCAGAATAAGATCAAACTCCTTACCCCTTTCTGGTGTGAACGGCTTCGCCTTATGATTTTCCAGTGATATCCCGTGGCGTTCTGCCACCATTTTTGCCATGTGATCAGCCCTTTGTCCGTTAAGCGCAGATAAGCCTGCTGACTGTATATTTTTTTCAGGCAGACATTGTTTCATCAAGGCTTCGGCAATCGGTGAGCGACATATATTCCCCACGCACACCACCAGGATAGAATTAAATATCACCTTTTCTTACCAGTTTCGAATATAACGGGCAGTTTCGGTCAGATCATGAACCCCGGTAATGGTTGGCAATAATTGTCCGATAATACGGTTCCATTTAGCCAGCGGAGCTGTCGTCACATAAACAATATCGTAAGGCTCAAGCTGGAATTCGGTTCCCAGCACCAGTGCCGTAGCATCGCTTGCATTCAACTGGTAGATGTTCGCTATTTTCTTTTTAGCATCCCCTTTCAGGGTTCTGATGACAAATACCCCTGTGGCATCCGACGTTAACGGATCCATGCCTTCGGCATTAGAGAGGGCTTCGGTCAGTGTCATGCCGCTACGATCCATGCGAAGTGTCGTTTGCTTTTTCACTTCGCCCATCACGAACACTTTCAGCTCGTCGTTTCTCGGGACATAAAGGATATCTCCCGGCTCAAGCAAACGGTTCTGCCGCATATCTCCATGCTTCATTAAAGACTGCAGTGAAATGAGAGATTTCTCGCCATTATGCGACAACACGATATTATTCCAGTCCGCATTTTCACTTAATCCCCCCGCCAGATTAATTGCGTCCATGATGGTCATGGGAACGTTAGTGACAGCTAACTGACCGGATTTTTCCACCTCACCGGTGACATAGACTTTCTGCGAGCGGAACGTCGCAACATTGACATCGACCTGCGGCGATTGAATATATTGGGTGAGCCTGGCGGTAATATCACGACGAATTTCAGAGGTCGTTTTGCCTGCCACGTTGACCATCCCTATGTAAGGGTAAAATATGGCACCTTCGGCGTTAACCCAGTTCCCGGCATCGCCGGCACTTCGATACTGACCGGCAGGTGTCGTCAGTTCAGGATGATCCCATACCGTAATTGTTAATATATCGCCGATGCCAACATAGTACTGGTACTTGTTAACACGTGAATCAAGGTCGCTATTGACTGTCGCAATGGCAGGGTGACGAACAAGTGACTCCACCAGTTTAGGCGTGATGGGATAAATATCGACCATTGCATTAATATCCTGATAAGGGCCGTTTTCTTCCACGACATTTTTACCCGAAGTACTTATACCGATACCAGGCGATAACGAACATCCACAAAGCGATACTACAAATATGATGAGTGGAATAGTAACAATCTTAACTTTCATAACGTTTTAACCGTTTATTTTCATGGGGAGTAGATTTAATGGTGTTGTTTTTAGCAAAATCTTCACAAGGAGTCTGGAGGGAATATTGTTACTCAATTTAGGGATCGATAAATATTGCGATAGCATTGAGTATTTTTTCACGCTACCGCCCATGGATGTTGTAGACATCCATTAGAATAATAAAATCACCAATAAGTCCTTTACAAAAAATTTAATATTAGCCAGTCTCCGCTTAAAAAAAGCAGAATTTAAACATATCTATAAATTAGTATAAATGCCGACGACAATAACAGATCGTTTATCGTCGTGTTTATTGTACTGATATTTCTATGGTTTCATTATTATTCTCATCTCCCGGGGAGACTTCTGAATATTTTGTATGAATCGCCAGCCAGTGACGAACAAAACAATAGATGACAAAAATCAGGCAGAATAAAAATAAAGACAGCAGTTCATTTACTTTAAGAATATTTAATCCGATACCAAATGCATTCATCAAAAAAGAGCCAAGAAGAATAATACTGAGAGTTTTTTTATTGGAGAAACCATAATTTATGAGCAAGTGGTGCAGATGCGTTCTGTCTGGCTTGAAAGGAGAATGTCTTCGGATGAGACGCCCAAACATCACCGCAACCAGATCCATCAGTGGGACAGCGATCAACCAGATTGCGGTTGCAGGTGCCATCACGGCGTTATATTCCCCGGTGGCCAGCATGATAGCCCAGATAACCGTAAACCCAAGGAATGTACTCCCCGCATCTCCCATAAAAACTTTCAACCTGGAACAGCTGACATTCAGGATAATGAAAGGAACAATTGCCGCAATAAAAAGCTGACAGTACAGCGCCATAGGTATTTTCCCTGCCACAGCAAAGCAGATTGCCAATCCCGTAAATGACAGAATACTTAACCCGCCTAACAGCCCGTCAATTCCGTCTATCATATTGAAAGCATTAACTGATGCCCAGACAGCCAGCAATGAGACGGGGAAACTTAAGATCCCCAACCTAAGCTCGTAATTGTTCCACAAATTGCCGAAAGAGCTAATATATACGCCGTCAGACATAATGATAATTGCACCTGCCGCCTGAACAATCACGCGAAGAAATACTGAAAGAGCATAGCGATCGTCAAGAACACCGATACAAACCAGAAGGAAGCTACTCATCAGAAAAGCATTATTGTGCGCAACGGAAGGAAAAAAAAGTAAATTTATTACTACCACCGTGAGATAGATAGCAATGCCGCCTACCAGCGGAATATTACTGCTGTGTTTTTTTCTGTAATCAGGCTTGTCGACCAGTTTTAATTTAATACTTACAGCCCTGGCCGCCAGTAAAAAAATAAAACAAATGATAGGGGTGACAAATAAAAATCCGTACATCCCGTTAACATCCTTTTCCATGGAGTTTTTATTTTAACAGTTGAAGTAAGCTTGGCAATTTATAGGAACGGAAAGTAAAAAGCAACATCTGGAAACAAGTTTGATTTGAAAGTTGAGAGGGAGAACATGAAAATAACACGTACAACTAATATCACACAAAGCATACAAAAAACGAATTATTTTCTGCAATTAATAACGCAAACAAATAATCAAACGAACTAACACAGACTATTTATATTAATGGCAATACTTGAAACAATAAAACATTCACAAAGCATATCAATATCATAAATAATGGAGAGGTTATTGCCTCCCCATTATTTTAAAACCAGCAAGCGGATAATTTATTTTTTACAGCAAATTACGCAGAAACCACATACCCCATCACGCGCTTCCAGCCGACCGTTTTTTTCTCAATATACACACCCTGCAATTCTGGGGAGAAACCCGGCAGCAGATTGATACCTTCTTCCAGCGCCATAAAATAGCGCTGAACCGCCCCGCCCCACAGTTCGCCCGGCACGACACATAGCACGCCAGGAGGATATGGCAGCGCGCCTTCCGCAGCGATACGGCCTTCGGCATCACCAATTGCCACCAGCTCGATGTTATCGCGGATAAACTCGTTATGCGCATCCTGCGCATTCATCACTACCTTCGGGAAACTCCTCTCACGGAACATCTCTTTCTGTAACTCTTTCACATCAAAGCTGACGTAGAGATTATGCATTTCCTGGCACAGCTGACGGATGGTGTAATTCCGGTAGCGGTCTTCGTTTTTGCGATACACCGTCGGCAGCACTTCGCTGAGCGGCGCATCTTCTTCGATGTATTGCTCAAACCGCACCAACTCTTCCACCAGCAACTGCATTTTGGCCGGTGTTTCCGCCGGGGTAAGCAGGAACAAAATCGAGTTCAGGTCACATTTCTCCGGCACGATGCCATTCTCGCGCAGATAGTTCGCCAGAATGGTCGCCGGTATGCCGAACTCCGTGTATTTACCGCTGGAAGCATCAATGCCCGGCGTGGTCAGCAGCAGCTTGCACGGATCAACGAAATACTGTTTTTCGGCATAACCGTCGAAGGCGTGCCAGCGTTCACCCGGCACAAAATCAAAGAAACGCACATCGTTGGCCATTTCATTGGTTTCATGATCCTGCCAGCGTTTGCCGCCGACGGTTGGGGGAACAAACGGTAAAATCATCGAGCACTGATCAAGCAGCATTTTGCGGGTTTCGATGCCGAGCTTCACGCACTCCATCCACATGTGTTTTCCGCTGCCACCGGCATGAATGCGCGCATTGACGTCAAGCGCGGCAAACAGCGGATAAAACGGGCTGGTCGAAGCATGCATCATAAACGCATTGTTGAGCTTTTTATGGCTGCAATGACGCTTCTGGCCTTTGATGTGATTGTCTTTTTTGTGGATCTGCGAGGTCTGCGAGAATCCGGCCTGCTGCTTATGTACCGACTGCGTAACGATAATGCCAGGGTCATTTTCGTTCAGCTCCAGCAGCAGCGGCGAGCATTCTTTCATCATCGGGATGAATTGCTCGTAACCGACCCACGCGGAATCAAACAGGATGTAATCACACAGATGACCGATTTTATCGACCACCTGACGCGCGTTGTACACGGTACCGTCATAAGTACCAAGCTGGATAATCGCCAGGCGGAACGGACGTTTTTCAGTCGCGCGATGTGGCGCCACTTCTTTGATTTGTGCTCGCAGATAAGTTTCATCGAAACAAGCCGCATCAATGCCGCCGATAAAACCGAACGGATTACGTGCTGTTTCGAGATAAACCGGCGTAGCGCCCGCCTGCAACAGCGCACCGTGATGGTTTGATTTGTGGTTATTACGGTCGAACAGCACCAGATCGTCGCGGGTCAGCAGCGCGTTGGTGACGACTTTATTGGCCGCAGACGTGCCGTTGAGCACGAAATACGTTTTATCTGCGCTGAAGACTTTAGCCGCATACTTTTGAGCATCTTTCGCTGAACCTTCGTGGATCAGTAAATCGCCCAGTTTGACGTCCGCATTACACATGTCGGAGCGAAAAATATTCGGGCCATAGAAATCATAAAACTGGCGCCCTGCCGGATGACGACGGAAAAACTCGCCGCCCTGATGCCCCGGACAAGCGAAAGTGGCGTTCTCCATCTCGACATACTTTTTCAGCGTATCGAAAAACGGCGGGAATAAGGCTTCTTCATAAACCTGTGCGGCAGACTCAATCTGCGCGGCATAAAATGCCTGATTGGCGTCCGATAGCGTGATTACGCCTTTCAGCAACGGCAGAAACTCAGGTGAAACCTGCTCTGTACCCTGCACCGCAACAAACGCGGGAATACCAAATCCCAGCGTTTCAATATCCGCCAGCCTGCCGTGGTTCAGGTCACCGACAGAAATAATGATGGCCGCAACGTCCGCGTAATCGGCGCGACGCAGGTCAACGACCAGACGTGCTGTCTGGAGATAAGGGGCGACGGAAGCGCTTGCTGCAAGTTTTAAGTGTTTCATTCAGGCTCTCAAACGGTTAAGTAAGAGGGTGTGCCAGGTGGCACGGCAATGAGCTGGCGCATACGTCATTAAAGGTATAGAGCGCAGAGTCCAGCCCGGCAAATGACGTTGGCTAAAGCGAGATATCGAGTGCAACAGAACAATGCCGGTATGGCAAAGTGGTGACAAATCGGGTTTCAGGCCAGGCCACGTCTGATAGACAACATTAAAATCAGAGAACTGCTCTGTTTTATTCTCTGTTTTTAATAATGCCTGACAGCGAGCAAACGGTAGCCTTACCGCATGAAAGAGACTACAAATGGAGGAAAACTGAAATCGTGGTGTTTACAGCACCCGGAGATCATCATCAGATTGTTTGTGCACTGACGAACAGTGCGATGTGATAAACCAGCCATGCCGCAACCCTCTTGAGCTGTCGCGTGAAAACGGGATCAGAGTTGTTTAATAAATCGGCGCAATAATGGCATCTTTTACCCCCCTGTTCAACCCTGAACATTGCGCGAATTTCTTACAGAATGCGACATAGATTACGCCCGGAATTTCCGCGCTTTTCGGGATTATTGCCGGGTACGAACGGGGTAAGCGGCCTGAACCCTAAGTTAAATCGTCAAATTGTCGTAAAAAGCATCAGTCGGTTGACGAACCCCGCGGTTGTCACAAAAAGCCGTTGACGGCACATGCCCGATACGGTTTAATGCGCCCCGTTGCCCGGATAGCTCAGTCGGTAGAGCAAGGGATTGAAAATCCCTGTGTCCTTGGTTCGATTCCGAGTCCGGGCACCATATTTAAAGAAACCCGCCTATGGCGGGTTTTTTGCTTTCAGAGATACGGACTCTCCATCGAACTTCGTTCGATGACTCGCCTTGACAGGCTCGCCCTGCGGGCCAACGGCAAAGCCGTTGTTCAAACGCCTGCGGCGTTAGTCCGGGTCCGGGCGCCCTATTTAAAGAAACCCGCCTATGGCGGGTTTTTTGCTTTCAGAGATACGGACTCTCCATCGAACTTCGTTCGATGACTCGCCTTGACAGGCTCGCCCTGCGGGCCAACGGCAAAGCCGTTGTTC